>CAZEYH010000217.1:0-5048 GCA_964515895.1 uncultured Clostridiaceae bacterium
CGATTTAGTAAATGAATCTGAAAAACTGGTTAAAGATACTTATGAAGTATTAAGAGGTTGGAGCGATACTCCTGATTTTGATATTCTTCTAAATGCATTAAAGCCATTAAAGACAAAAGCAGATGATTTATTTTACAATAAAGCTGACATAAATTTTCCAGAATCATTATCTTCTTTAGATAATAGTTATGAAGAATTATATGGAAGTTTGGCAGAATTATTTATGATATTGAATAAGGGTACAAGAGATTATGGAAATAGTAAATTTGCTATTGAATGGATGTATAGAGTACTACCTCAAATGGAAATTGCAGTAAACAATTTAAAAAGTTTATTATAAGCATTGATGAATAACTTAAATGAAAGAAACAATTGTTTGAATTGTAATATAGTTATATTGATCTTACAGAGCACGAAATTGCTATAAACAAATATTTTCGATTTAATGTTATTTTAAGGTTAAATCAAAAATTAAAATAGATGTTTACAAAATCTGTCTATATGGTATAATTACACGTATATATGTATATGCTTTCATTGAGGTGATTGTGTATGCGATATAAGAGAAAGAAGGTTGATGATATGAATACAACCAGAAAAGTTGGTATAACCGGCTTGACTAAAGAAAAAAAAGAAATACTAAAAAAATCAGTTGGAAAATGTACTTCGAAAATAGACTTTAATAAAGTAAAGGATTCATGGAAGTATGAAGATAATTGATTTTAATGATAATTTTAAAGGGTTTGAAAATAAGGAAGATATATTAATAGACACAGGAATATTATTAGCATTATTTAATAGTAAAGATGGATGGTTTACAACAGTAAATAAATTATTTGAACAACATATTTTTAATGCTGAAAACATTTTATTTTTGTATGTTAATCCAAGTATCGTTAATGAAGTTACTTATTTGGCAAAAGAACCATTTAAAAATTATATTAAATCACACCCAAACGAAAGTTTTACCCAAGATGAAGCTAATGAGTCAACAGATAAGATAATAAATGAAGTCCAATATTTAATAGAAAATGATGTTTTATTGGTATTGGATGGGAATAAAGATACTTTATTAAAGCAGATTAGTCTATGCAAATCATTGGGAGATGCTGATGCTTTAAATGTTTCTATAGCTAATGAATATGGCATAAGTTTTTTAACAGTTGATAATAGATTGGTATATAATATGAGTGATAATCAAGATGTTTTAAAAAACATAAAAAATCTTTATTATACTAGACCTAAACATAGAGATTACTATTGATTTAATAAAATATATATAAAAAAGACTTCTCAATTTTGGGAGGTCTTTTTGCATGTTTATATATTTTTATGCAATATTTATTGTTGAGTTTGACCGTTGGGGTCAAAAAAATTAGTGACTAGCGTAACGTTCGTTAGTAATATATTTCTACCTTGTTAATTGTAAAATAGAAATACCGAATGTTGCAAAAGCAAATTCCGTACCTTTTGGATATACGATTATTCCCAATGCAGATGTAAATCTTAAAGGAAAAAAGATAGGCAAGATTGTTGTTAAAGAAGATGATGCAGATGTGGTTAAACTGATGTACCGTCTATCTATTGATAATAATTTAGGTTGTAGAGCAATAGCAGCATATTTAAATGAAAATGGCATTAGAACTTGCCCTCGAAGTATCCTAAATGCAAGAAATGACGTTCATCCTGCATAAGCCTGCTTTTTCGAGCAGACTTCTAGGCAGCTAAACGTCAGCTCCTGGTAAATATTTCTTCACTTTTAAAATATGTGCCCATTATACTTTATTCTGTTGATAATTTGTAAGTTATTAGATATTATATTAATAGACATGAAACATAATTGTAATAATTGTTTTATATCATTTATCTTTATGGAGGAAATAATTATTAATGATAATAAGTGAAGATTTACTAATGAGTGTTGAAAAACCGGCAAGATATATAGGAAATGAGTGGAATATGATATGTAAAAATCCTGAAAATGTTGATATACGATTTGCTTTTTGTTTCCCTGATATATATGAAGTGGGTATGTCTCACTTGGGGATGAAAATATTATACCACCTTATTAATGAAAGAAAGGATACCTATTGTGAAAGAGTATTTGCACCATGGGTAGATATGGAAGAAAGGATGAGGGGAAATCATATCCCTCTTTTTTCTCTTGAAACTAAGGATCCCATTCATTTGTTTGATTTTATCGGCTTTACTCTACAATATGAAATGAGCTATACCAATGTTATTAATATGCTTGACCTTGCAGGGGTACCCATAAAGTCAGAGAACAGGTCAGAGAAGCATCCATTTGTATGTGCCGGTGGACCATGTGCATATAATCCCGAACCTTTATCCGAAATCATAGATTTTTTTGTTCTAGGGGAAGGTGAGGAAATCATAAATGAAATTCTAGATGCCTACAAAGAATGGAAAAAGTCAGATGCAACAAGAGAAGAATTTTTAAATAGAATGACATTGATTAAAGGCGTATATGTACCAAGATTTTATGAAGTAGAATACAATCAGAACAATACTATTAAAAGAATAACTTCTAAGGATACCAAATTTCCAAAAAAAATCAGAAAGAGAATTATTAAAGATTATGATGAAGTTTATTTTCCGGAGAAGATTATTGTACCATATATAAATATTGTACATGACAGGATAATGTTGGAACTTTTCAGAGGTTGTATAAGAGGTTGCAGGTTTTGCCAAGCAGGGTTTGTATATAGGCCTGTGAGAGAAAGAACTTGGAACAAGCTTCTTGATATTGCAGGAAAACTAAAAGACAATACAGGATACGAAGAAATATCCCTATCTTCTCTTAGCACCAGCGATTATTCACAGCTTAAACAATTAACCGAAGGATTAATAAAAGATACAGAGAGACAAAAAGTAAGTTTATCTCTTCCATCATTACGGATAGATTCATTTTCTCTAGATTTGATGGAAAAAGCTCAAAAAGTAAGAAAAAGCGGTCTTACATTTGCTCCGGAAGCAGGAACTCAAAGATTAAGAAATGTAATTAACAAGGGTGTTACTGAAGAAGACTTATTAAATTCGGTGGAGCTAGCTTTTAGCGGAGGTTGGAGTAATGTAAAGCTTTACTTTATGATTGGGCTGCCTACTGAAACATATGTTGATATTGAAGGTATTGCAGACCTTGGCAAAAAAGTTACAGATGTCTATATGGGTATACCTAAAGAAAAAAGAGGAAAGGGCCTTAATATAACTATAGCTTCCTCTTCTTTTGTCCCAAAACCTTTTACGCCATTTCAATGGGAAGCCCAGGATACAATTGACGTACTAAAGGATAAACAAAAATATTTAAAAAGTATAATTAAATCTAAATTTATTAAATATAATTGGCATGAGCCTGAGTTAAGTTTTCTAGAGGCTGTTTTTGCGAGGGGTGATAGAAAGACAGGTCAGGTATTGATAAAAGCATGGGAAAAAGGCTGCAGGTTCGATGGCTGGGGTGAATATTTTAAATTTGATAAATGGATGGAAGCTTTTCTGGAATGTGATATAGACCCACATTTTTATGCAAATAGAAAACGTGAACATGATGAAATTTTTCCTTGGGATCACATTGATATTGGAGTCAAAAAAGAGTTTCTTATTTCAGAAAACCAAAAAGCCTACAGAGCTGAGATTACACCAAATTGTAGAGCAAAATGTAGTAATTGTGGAGTCGCTTCCTTTGGAGGGGGTATATGTTATGAATCCTAATAACGGGCAGAACAATATAAAAAACAGCAATATATATGGTATAAGAGCAAAGTTTATGAGGGGAGAGGAAGTAAAATTCATTTCCCATCTTGACATTATGAGAACTTTTGAAAGAGCCCTAAGGCGTTCCGGTATCCCTATTTCTTATTCTACCGGCTTTAATCCACAACCGCAAATAGTATTTGGACTTCCATTGGCAGTAGGGTTTACCAGTGAATCTGAATATGCAGACTTTCAACTTATAGAATATATTGATCCTTATACCTTTACTAAATGTTTAAATAAACAATTGCCTTCCGGATTAGAAATACTTGATGCAAAAATTAAAGATAATAACGAAAACATAATGGCAACTATAGGTGCGGCTTCCTACATAATTCTTGTATATACTCCTCTTGATATGGGAATAAATGATATTAAGGGAAAAATCTGTGCATTTAGAAAAGAAAAGAATATAATAGTAGCAAAGGAAGGTAAAAAAAGGACAAGGAATATAGATATAAAACCCATGATACACAAGCTGAAAATTGAAGCGTGCCAAAGTGACATTTGTATAATTGAAAAATATAACAGTGAAAAATATAAATATAAAAAGTATTACAATAAAGAAAATGACAGTGAAGTGTGTAAGAGTGAATCATATAAGATAAAGCAGCATATAACCGGAGACTGTAACAAGATATATAAAATTTCTACTTTATTAAGCGCAGGAGGAACAGGAAACTTAAGACCTGAATTACTTATAGCTGCATTAAACTTATATATGAAAACTGATTTCGATATAAAAAAAATACACCGCACAGCTTTGTTTGTGAAAAAGGGTGAAAAAATAGTAGATCCTTTAGATAGTAAGATTTTGAAATAGTGTTTGAGTAGAATAGAGGTGATATAATTGGCAAATGAAATCATTGTAGAAGTTTTACCTGAAGAAACGAAAGTTGCTCTACTGGAAAACAGGGAGCTTGTAGAAATATATGTGGAAAGACTTTGCCGGCGCAGAATGGTAGGAAATATTTATAGAGGAAAGGTATCTAGTGTGTTACCGGGTATGCAGGCGGCATTTGTTGATATAGGCTATACAAAAAATGCTTTTTTGTATGTAAGTGATGCTGTCAATGGTGATTATTATAATGGTGAGAATGGTGAAAATGAATTAAATGATCTAAACGATGAAGAGGATGAAATGTGTAATGACCATAAAGAGTGTAATATTAGTGAAATTTTGACCCAAGGACAAGAAATAACTGTACAGGTAGTTAAGGAACCTTTGGGAAATAAAGGACCTAGGATAACAACTCACATTACTTTACCCGGAAGAT
>CAZEYH010000218.1:0-5047 GCA_964515895.1 uncultured Clostridiaceae bacterium
ATTAGACATAACAAAAGCCTGACGAGCATTCATCATCATTTGTTGAGCCATTTTAGCCATACGGGCCAACTCTTTCGTAGCTAGATTCATTGAAACTATCGGGTTGCTTATAACTCTATAATCAAGGTAAATTACTCTTTTTTCGATACCGTCTTCTTCATCACCTTTTACAAGGAAAGTTACTATTCTGGCAAGAAGCCATATGAAAGGAATCCATATAACAGTATTTAAAACATTGAAAAAAGTATGTGCATTCGCTATCTGTCTTGATATTACATCAACTTCATTTCCTTTTGGTGATATCATTCTTATAAAAACCGCATAATATTTCACGAACCAAATAAATACCAGTGTTCCAAATATGTTAAATATTGAGTGTGCAACTGCTGCCCTTTTAGCATTCACTTTTGCACCAATAGAGGCCAGTAATGCTGTTATGGTAGTACCTATATTACTTCCGAAAAGTATAGGTATTGCCGTTTCTAAACTTATTAATGAATGTACACCGTCAGACATAGGTTGAGATGCAAGGTTCTGAAGAACAGCTATTATTGCACCACTACTTTGGACTACCATAGTACTTATAGTGCCTACCAGAACCCCTAAAACAGGGTTTTCTCCTAGTTGCATTATAATTTTTGTAAATTCAGGACTTTGAGCAAGGGGTTTCGTTACATCAGACATTATGTTCAGTCCGATAAATAAAAGCCCGAATGCAAACATTGATTGTCCTATATATTTAAGTGTTCTCTTTTTGAAGAAAAAGTAAATTACAAATCCAATTGCCGCTATAAGATAGGCATAATTACCAATCTTGAAAGCTATTAATTGAGCCATGAAAGTGGTACCTATATTTGCTCCCAATATGACACTTATAGCCTGTGTCAGTGTCATAAGTTTAGCACTTACAAACCCTATAACCATAACTGTTGTAGCACTACTGCTTTGAGTCAATGCAGTAACTAATGCACCTACAAGTACCCCCATAATCGGATTGCCGGTGAGTATCTCCAGTATGCGTCTCATGCGTTCTCCTGCAGCTTTCTGTAGACCATCACCCATAAGATTCATACCATAGATAAATATAGCAAGGCCGCCTAAAATTCCAAATATCATATTTGCGATGTTTAGTTCTTCTGCCATTTATTAAATCCTCCATTGTTTTCAAGTATCTTTAGTCATAAAATAAAAACTGTATCCATTCTAACATAAATTTAGTAAGAAGAGCAATATTTTAATTTGATCTGGGTGCATGAATATATCTGTTCTTAAGTAATTTAACTTTTATCATATCTTTGCATTAGAATAATATGAGAAAGCATGTATAAAAAATTTCCTTGCTCATTAATAAGGGGACCATACTGCTGCTGTATGTCCCCTTATTTCTATAATTCTCTTTGATAGATTCCGCCCCTTATTATATTAAAGTAAAGGCGAATATTTCTTAAGATTACTTTCTGTATAGAGTTTCCTTTCTATTAGTCTTCTGAATGCTCTTTTTCATCTTCAGCATCAACATCTGCATCAATTTCATCTTCAGTCTCTTCATCTTCAGTCTCTTCATCTTCTTCTGCAACTTCTCTAACTTCAGTTACAGTTACAATTAACTGATCAGCATCAGTTTCAAGAGTAACATTTTCAGGCAATTCTATCTGCCCTGCTGTAATACTATCGCCTAATGACAACTCGGAAACATCAATTTCAACGAATTGGGGTGTCTCCTGAGGCAAACATTCAACCTCTATCTCATCTAACTGTTGAATTAGAATTAAATGACCAACTTCTACAGTCTCACGCCCAACAATTCTAACAGGTACTTGAGCACGTCTTTTCTCAGTTAAGGAAATGCTTTGTAAATCCACATGAATAATTTCTTCTGTGATAACATCGTATTGAGCTTCCTTAATAACTACATAGAAACTATCTTGTTCAGGTAAACTAACTTGAAATACTGTATTTCTACCATACTTGTTAATTGCTGTTCTTAATTCAGATGTCTTTATTTTAGTAGATATAGCATCTATTCCTTTGCCATATATGATTGCAGGAATATATCCTTCATGTCTAAGCCTTTTAACTCTTCCTCCACCTATTGCGTCTCTGATTGTAACATTTAATAACGGCATTTCTTGCATATTGCTACGCCTCCTTAATTATTTCATTTTTCTTTTTTAACTTATTTAGCCTGCTTACTATTCTGTCGAGTTATCTCGACAATATAATTTGTTTGCGCTGAAACTCTGCACAACTAAAGTCGGCAGCTTTCGGCTAAGTTTACTGTAAACCTGCATAACAGTATCTATTATATACCTCATACTCATTTCTTTGCAAGGTATCCTTCAGAAACAAGAAGTTCTGCTATTAATACAGCTCCACCAGCAGCACCTCTTATTGTATTATGTGACAAGCTTGCAAACTTGTAATCAAAAATATTATCCTCTCTAAGCCTGCCTAAAGTAATCCCCATCCCTTTTTCATAATCCCTATCAAGTCCGGTTTGGGGTCTGTCCATTTCCTCAAAATACTTAAGAAATGGCTTTGGTGCAGTTGGCAAATTAAGTTTCTGTGGTTTTCCCTCGAATTTGTTCCATGCGTCTGTTATTTCTTCTTTGGAGGGTTTACTGCTAAATGAAACAAATACTGCTGCCATATGGCCATCTGATACCGGAACCCGATAACATTGCGAAGATATTATTGGTTTTTCAGATTTAACAATTTCTTCACCTCTAATAGAACCCCATATTTTCAATGGTTCATTTTCACTTTTATCTTCTTCACCACCTATATAGGGTATAACGTTATCTACCATTTCCGGCCAATCACCAAATACTTTTCCGGCTCCGGATATTGCTTGGTAAGTGCATACCACTATTTTTTCAGGTCCAAATTTCATTAAAGGATGAATTGCCGGCACATAACTTTGTATTGAGCAGTTAGGCTTTACGGCAATAAAACCGTTTCTTGTACCAAGACGCTTCTTTTGGTTTTCAATTATTGCCAAGTGGTCAGAGTTTATTTCCGGAATAACCATTGGTACATCAGGAGTCCATCTGTGAGCAGAATTGTTTGATACTACCGGTGTCTCTGTTTTTGCATACACTTCTTCAAAAGCTTTTATTTCTTCTGTTTTCATATCTACAGCGCAAAATACAAAATCTACAGTTTCGGTAATTTCATTAACCTGATTAACATTTTTTACTTCAATATCTGCAATTTTTTCAGGTATGGGTGTATTGAGTTTCCAACGCCCCTCAACTGCCTCTCTGTAGCTTTTCCCGGCTGACCTTTGGCTTGCTGCAACACAAACCACTTCAAACCATGGATGTCTTTCAAGAATTTGCAAAAATCTCTGTCCTACAAATCCTGTCCCACCAAGGACACCTACTTTAAACTTTCTATCCATATTTTCGTATCTCTCCTCTATAAAAAGATTTTAATCTATACTTTATACATTGTTATCTCAATTTTAACAAATAAACAAAACAACCGTCAATAGTCTTTATTTTCTATATTAAATGTAGTAGAATAATAAAACAACAAAAATACACTAATATTAAAATATGGTATTATAGATAAGCAATGTTATATTCAAATATCATTGAGTAAAAGCTATTAATGAATTATATAAAAAGATTAAGTTAAAAGGATGCTAGAATAATAATAACATGAATAATAAATTATTTTTTCACAATTCGGATAAGAAAAATATGGAAGATAAAGGAAAGACGAAGCTTGTGCACTTTTCTCCACTTCAGGCTATTGCAATAGGATTTGCTACTCTAATTATATTAGGAGCAATTTTTTTGTCTCTACCAATTTCTACTAATTCAACGCAAGGTGTTAGCTTTATTGATGCTTTATTTACATCTACTTCTGCGGTATGTGTTACAGGTCTGGTAATTTTTGATACAGGTGTAACATGGTCTGTCTTTGGTAAGACTATAATCATAATATTGATTCAAGTAGGCGGACTTGGCATAATGTCTGTAGCCACACTTTTTTCCTTGTTTATGGGGCGGCGAATAGGATTAAAAGAAAGGCTTACCATACAGGAATCTTTAAACGAGTTTACTCTTACCGGAATAGTACGCATATTCAAAAAAATCTTGATTGGTGCCTTCGCAATAGAAATTGTAGGATCTTTAATACTTTCGACCAGACTAATTCCTTTATATGGATTTTGGAAAGGCATTGGTAAAAGTTTGTTCCATTCTATCTCAGCCTTTTGTAATGCCGGTTTTGATTTGTTTGGCAGTTCAGGTAATGAATTTGTTAGTTTAACAAGTTTTAATCATGACCCTGTTATTCTTTTCACTATAAGTTTTTTGATTATAATCGGAGGCCTGGGATTTATTGTGTGGAAAGATGTTTTATCTAATAGAAAATTTACAAATTTCATGCTACATACAAAAGTAGTCTTATTAACTACACTTATATTGATTACTACCGGAACAATCCTATTATATATATTTGAGCACAATAATCCTCAAACTCTAAAATGCCTTTCCCCTTCATCAAAAATACTAAACGCTTTCTTCCATTCGGTCACACCAAGAACAGCCGGTTTTAATAGTATATCCATTGGTGACTTAACAGAACCTTCAAAGCTACTTACAATCCTTTTAATGTTTATAGGCGGTGCTTCAGGTTCTACAGCAGGAGGAATTAAAGTTACAACTTTTAGTATAATTGTTTTTGCAACTTTATCATATATAAAAGGAAATAATGATGTTAATCTATTTGGTCGTAAAGTACCGGAAGCTGTAATTAAAAAATCTCTTTCAATTATTACATTGAGTATAGTTTTAATATTTATAACAACAATGGTTCTTTTAATTAATAAAGAAGGTTCTTTTATGCTAGTTTTATTTGAATCTGTTTCAGCCTTTGGAACAGTTGGGCTTTCAACCGGGATTACACCAAGCCTTAATAATATAAGTAAAGTTCAGATTATAATTACCATGTTCTTTGGTAGGATCGGGCCTCTTTCTGCTGCAATAATAATTTCGACAGGTCAAGGGCCTAAAAATTTGCCCTATAAATATCC
>CAZEYH010000219.1:0-5033 GCA_964515895.1 uncultured Clostridiaceae bacterium
TACAATCAGCAGCATTACGATTACCTTCAATAAGGCACATCCACTTTATTGTACTAAGCGTGTTGAACAGAAAGTGTGGATTTATCTGATTTCGTAGAGCTTTTAGTTCACCTTCACGCTTTTCTCTCTCTACTATCTCATTTTGTTCTTTAAGCTTTCGCATATTATTTAACATTTCATTGTAGTTCATTATGAGTACAGACAGCTCATCATAACCTGTGACAGGCAAAAGCACATCATAGTAGCCTTGACCCGTAAGGTGCATGCTTTGTCTGAGCGTAATAAATGGTTTAAATGCCTTACCGAGCCATAGATAAAATAAAATACATGCCAGTATAAAGCCAGGTACAATTACACGTAAAAGTGTCTGTGATATCTCCGACAAGTCACTGAAATACTCCTGCAAAAGCACATCACTTGTAATAATTAACCCGGCATTCTGCATTGTTTCCCATATCATTTGGCTTTCCGTATTTGTATCGGTATACTGCCCGTTACTATTCCCGGCAATGATATCGTGACTTTCATACGGCATACCAAGCTCCAAGCTATTTTTAGAACTTACTATATTACCGTCTAAATCAAGTATACGTATAAGATAGCTTGGTTTGTCAGAAATTCCTGCATATGCCAATTGTAATTGATCTTCGTATATATTTATTACAATGAGGTAATCTCTTGCATTACGTACTGCTGATACTATTCTTCTATTAGTTTCAGTAATGCTTTTTTTCGAATTAAAAAGAAATGGGAAGTCCTCTGTTGATAGCCCTCCAACAAAAGTTATATTACGTGAAGTTTTAGGGATTATTTTATCTCGTAGCAAATTATATTCACTCATATCCACTTCCATAAACCTCTGCATGTTCTCATTTGTCGAGCAAATGACATAGTTATTTTTTAAAAAGATATAGACTGACTGTATATACGGAAAATTCATTGTCATTTCATGCACTAAAGCATAATAATCTTTTATTGAATATACCAAGCTTAGTTCTGTATATGAGTCATAGTTACTTATTACTTTCATACAATCGCTGCACATTATCATACCTGTCTGTCTTGTCAAATCGTTATAAAGAGCATCTAAATTAGCGGATATCTGTTTAATTTCCGATCTTGCATTACGCTCATTTGTCCTGGATATAATTTCATAAATCTTGTTGTAAGTAGGAGACATTGCAAAAGCAAGTACAAAGGACATGGTAGCAATGAAAAAAAATAGAAATTTCGAGCGTATACTTCCAAAAATACGGCGTAGCTTATTGCTTTTTTGCTTATTCATCAAGCATCCCCCTTATACGGTATTCGCCGGGTGTACAACCTATTATACGTTTGAACACACGTATGAAATATGTGGCATTAGAAAAACCTACACGTTTTGCTATAATATACACGGGTAGTTTCAAGTCATACAGTAACATCTTTGCCTTTTCAATACGTACCTGATTAAGAGTTTCAGTGAATGTTTCGTTAATATTTTCAACGAACAATCGTCCAAGATAATTAGGTGTGAGACCAATATGGTCGGCAGTACTTTGTAGGCTGATATTTCTGTTAAAGTTTTCGCGTATATAATCCATAGCAGCAGTAAATTTAGGGTGCAAGTATTCATCAGTTTCTATTTTGTATGAATTATCAGCTATTCTTTCACTTGCAAGTTCTTTGTAGACATTTTTTAGTTTATTTTCGATTTCTTCTACACCGGAAGAATGCTTCAAAATGTAGCTCGAAACACCTAATTCCAGTGCCTCCTGCACTAATTCGAATTCGTCGAGGCAAGTAATTATTATAAATTTCGTGTGTTTATCTTTCTCTCTTATTTTCTTTATAAGCTCAATACCATCCATTATTGGCATACGAAGGTCAGTTAATATTATGTCAGGTTTGTACTGTAAATAATATTCGTACGCTTCTTCACCGTTTTTTGCATCAATTACAACCTCCATGTGGAGAGATTCCCAGTTTATCATACTCTTAAGCCCGATTCTAACAAACTTTTCATCTTCAACTATCATAACACGGTACATTATCTTTTCAACCCCCAATACTATATTATAACCAATGATAAGCGTATATAATATTTATAGTACAATCCCCATCTTTTTTTCATTTATCTCATCCTTATTAATATCATCAGTACATATTAATATATCTTGCAGTTGGCAGTTTTTCAGCCGGTATTCTTATAATATAGTTATCACCTAGAAAGATATGAAATGACTTTCTGATGAAACTTTAAGCACATTGAGTTTCATCAGCCTTCGTAAGAAGGCTGGATAACCATATTAGATTACACCAGATTGCAATGAAATTGCAACTCATTACAGGTAATCCTGTAGTGAAAAGTCGTAAAACGACTTTCTGGGGAGCATCATAATATTGTTACTAACTCATTTTATCAGATGCGAAAACAAAATTCAAAGGATATTTTTACTTACTTACCCAGGCACATTTTCTTTTTCTGAAGAATGCGCACACCCAAACACCCAAATGCTCTCATTGACTTTTTTTTCATAGTATGCTACTATTTAATTGTAAAAGTACTCCCTTCAAAATAGCTTTTATGTAGAATATATAATAAAAGTATTTTGTTAGGAACTACAAATTACATAGTTTTAAATAAGTTTACATTTTTTTGTTAAAGATTTAACTTTTAAGTATATTAACTGGTTTGTAAGAATTTATTATTATAAAAAGGAGCACCATAAATTGGAGAATACCGGTTATAAGAGCTGTGTAGATGAGTGTGGAGAAATCAGGTTGCCTCTACTCATTAGAAAAAAATGTAATATTAATACTAATGACTATATTGAGATACTCACAAATGAAAATGGAATAATATTAAGAAAATGCATTAGGAAATGTATCTTTTGTGAAAGTATAGATAACATAGAAATTTTCAAGGGAAAATGCATATGTTCTCAATGTATGAGTAATCTTAAAAACAATAAATACTGATTTTTAAATGATAACTAATTTATCATCTACACATCAACGTTAGCAATGCTTTATTTTTCTAGTAATTGGGATATGGTTACAAAATCGTAACCTTCCCCTTTTACATATTTAATTATTTCCGGTAGTACCTTAATACTGTTTTCAATAGATTGTCTTCTACCGCTACAATGCATTAAGATAATTCCTCCCGGATATAGTTGCTTTTCTACACGTTTCATTATCTCCGAAGGTGTTATTCCAGACCAGTCCTCGGTATCCACCGACCATCTTATATCATAATATCCTAATGAATGAATTATTTTCTCCGATTTTTCATTTGAGGCACCATATGGAAGTCTGAATAATGGAAGGTAACTATCGTTTACTAATTCAATAATTTTTTCAGTTTCATTGATCTCACTTTTCATTTGCGCTTCTGATAATTTCTGAAAATTTTTATGGTTCCAGCTATGATTCCCAATATCATGTTTTTCATCTTTAATTCGTTTTAAAACTTTTGGATATTTTTCTGCATAGCTGCCTAATACAAAAAATGTAGCTGATACATCATTTTCTTTTAAAATATCAAGGATTTTAAGAGTAAAATGTGCATCCGGACCGTCATCAAAAGTTAAAGCTACTTGTTTCTTATCCTTACTCCCATTAAACACCGGTTTACTAGTAAGCTTTACCACTTTATTGTTATTTGCTTTCTGCAATTGCAGAGTATCATTATCTTCTTCCTGTGTTGCTAGTTGATTATTGTTCTCTTTCTCTATTCCGTTATTCTCATCTTCCTGCACTTGAATCTGATTATTATATTTTTCTTCTTCTGTTTCCTCTATCTCTTTTGTTTTAGGGTTTACTATGTTTTCAGTATTTATGTCTAATATATCGCAATTGTCATCAATTTTCTTATCATAATTTATTTTATAGTCCATATCAAAAATTATATTATAATCATTTAAAAGTTTATCATTAGTCTTATTTAACAGTTTATTCGATGTTTTATTAGACGTCTCATTTAGCAGTTTAGTTAACGGCTCATTTTCTTGGTATTCAGCACCATATCCCTGTATTGTTGATAAGGGATTACCATTTAGGGAATATCCTGATAAAACGAATATTGCGAGCATTATTATAATAATGAGCTTTAATATAAAATATTTTGCTTTTGTTCCGTTATATACCTTCATAACTGACACTCCCCATTTCTATATACTATTATTATATGTTATTATTATATGCATCTTGTACGTATATACCATATATTTATTTTATATAACAAATAAAATTAAGTGGTTAAAAAAGCATTAAAAAAGGGTGCATCTTTTATTTTTTGCACCCGAAATTAGCTATTAAGCATTTGTTAAATTTATCGTTTTTCGTTCTTTTTATTATCATTGAGCTTCTTACTAGTTTCTGATTTTTTGCTTAGAATATTACTTACTACCAAGCCGCCTATAATAAAAACTACACTGATCAAAATTATCGTAATCTCAAGAACACCCACACTATCCCCCCCAATACAGATATTAAGTCATTTATATGCTGTAACAATATGTGTAAGTGCTCCTATATTTACTCCCGGAAAAATACACCAAGATAAAACTAAAAATTGTTTTTTTAATATCAACAATTACATCCCTCAAAGGAAGAAAAAGGTTTAAATTAAATATTAAAATAAATTCTAAATAATATAATAAGTATATACGATTAATATGAAGCCTGTAATTCTTTTTCCACATTTCCGAATCAGCAAATAGGACAGTTTGTTCTATATCAATATCTGCAATAACAGGTTCACCTATATAATATCTGCGATTTTTTACGTTGTTGTTATATAATACAGGTATTTGAAACAATATAAAAAATACTAAAAATATTGCAAGGCGTTTAGCCGTTTTTACATTAGTTATAAGAATCACTTCCCCTACTTCCCATTACTCCCCATTACTTCCCATTTAAGAGGTGAGATATGCCCACTACTTTTTCAACACCAAGGACAAAAGCAATACCCCTTCCCGGCTTATCAAGTCCTACAGCATTTTTAACGGAGTCTAAAACTTTTTCTGTAATACTCCGTGGTATTA
>CAZEYH010000220.1:0-5018 GCA_964515895.1 uncultured Clostridiaceae bacterium
ATTTCATCTCCCTCTAACTTGTATATGACTTCTCCGACCTTTTGGCCTGCTTCAATGGGAGCAATAAGGAATGGTTCCATATTAACATGGCGCTCAATTTTTTGCTTTGTTCCCTTTTTTAGTAATACATTTACATCATCAGCAAGTAAACCCTTTACACTTGTTGTTAAGCCTTTTTGAACTTCAACTACACCTATTTCTGTATTCTTTTCTTCCAATACAGTTGTCTCAAAGTTTGCAAAACCATAATCGAGAAGTTTTCTTGATTCCGCAAATCTTGTGTTTGAATCAGGAGCTCCAAGTACCACCGATATTAAAGTAAGATTTTCTCTTACCACCACTGCTGATAGGCAATGTCCTGCATCTGAAATATAGCCGGTTTTCAGTCCTACCGTACCATTATAATGCCTTATGAGCTTATTTGTATTATCAAGAGAAAAAGTTCCATCTCTGAAGGTATCATGCCATATCTTAGTATATTCAAGTATTTTTGGATAATGTAGCACAACCTCTCTAGACATTATTGCAACATCATAGGCAGTACTGTAATGCCCTTCAGTTTCCAAGCCGGAACAATCACGGAAATGGGTATCTTTAAGACCTAGTTCTTCAGCCTTTTCGTTCATCATAGTCACAAATATTTCTTCACTTCCCGCAATTTTTTCAGCTAGAGCAACAGTTGCATCATTAGCAGAATGAATTGCTATAGCTTTCATCATCTCGTGAACAGTAAATTCTTCTCCGGGTGCCAGATAAGCCTGGGAACCTCCAAATCCGGAAGAATGATCAGAAACCTGTACCATATCATCGAAAGCTAATTTCCCATTTTGTATTGCTTCAATTATAAGTATCATAGACATTACTTTTGTTATACTGGCAATAGGTCTTTTCTCTCTGCTATTACTTTCCAAAAGTATATCTCCTGTAGCTACATCCATGAGTATTGCAGATTTTGATTTTAGATTAAATAAGTCTGTTTCTTTCATTATTTTTGAAACTTCAGCAGCATCATACTGTACAGCATCAGCTAAAACTGTTGAAACAGGGAAAAATAATGATGTAAAAATAAATATGAAAATTAAACCGGTTAAAATGAATTTTCTACTAACTAAACTAATTTTTTTTAACACAGATATTCCCTCCAGGTATTTGTCTTTAGTAAATTGTTATGCCAAACTATTCATCTATATTCTTATATATCACCATATATTCTTATATATATTGTTACGTATTTTACATGTTCTGCGTATCTACATATTCTACATATTCTCTATCTTGTAGTACTATTTGTATTTGTATTCTTCATATATTTTTACTTATCGACATATCTAAATGTACGTTCAGAATCAGCATATGCAAGTATTAAAGGCCTGGCCTGAGGCATGGCTCGGGAGTATCTAAAGCTTCTTGATAATAGTTCTAAAGCTTCATTTTTGATATCTTCATTATCCGTATATATTTCAGCAAGTACATCTCCTTCTTTAACTTCCATACCTGTTTTTTTGTAAAGATAAATGCCCGATGAATAATCAATAGAAGAGTCTTTTGTTTCTCTCCCTGCCCCTAGTATAACTGAAGCATGACCTATAAGGCTTGTATCTAATGATTCTATATATCCTTCTGTATTTGCTTTTAATTCACATTTAAATAAAGGTTGTTTAAAAAGATTGTAGTTATCAATTACCTCCTCATCACCCCCCTGTATCCTTATTAGTTCAGTTAATTTATTCAGAGCTTTCCCACTATCTACAACCTCTTTTACCTTATCGCGACAAGTTTCAATATCCCCTAACCCTGCAAGATAAATCATATGGGATGCCAGTTCAAAGCATATAGTTTTAAGGTCTGTTGGGCCTCTTCCTTTTAGAGTTTCAATAGCTTCAATTATCTCTAATGAATTTCCTATGGCATTACCAAGAGGAATATCCATATCTGTAATAATTGCTACAGTTTCTTTCCTTACTCTGTTACCTATATCTACAAGCATTGATGCAAGTTCGAGAGCTCGGTCAAGGCTTTTCATAAATGCTCCGCTGCCACACTTAACATCGATTAGAATTTTGTCTGCACCCGAAGCAATCTTTTTACTCATAATACTACTGGCTATAAGCGGGATACTATCTACAGTAGCAGTTACATCTCTTAAGGCATATAGCTTCTCATCTGCCGGAACCATACCAGCAGTATGACCTGTTAGAGAAATGCCTACTCTTTTTACATTTTTAATGATTTCGTCTTTTAAAAGATCAATTCTAAATCCGGGGATAGATTCAAGTTTGTCAGCTGTTCCACCTGTATACCCTAATCCCCTTCCCGACATTTTTATCACCGGTACACCACATGCTGCAACAATGGGTCCAATAACAAGGGTTGTTTTATCACCAACCCCCCCTGTACTATGTTTATCAACTTTTATTCCTCTTATTGATGATAAATCCATTTTGTCTCCGGAATCCACCATTATCCTGGTAAGATCTGCAGTCTCTCTTGCATTCATTCCACGGATAAAAGCAGCCATTAATAGTGCGGATGCTTGATAATCAGGAATACTTCCTTTACAAACACCTTCAATAAAAAAATTTATTTCTTCATATGTAAGTTCAAAACCGTCTCTTTTTTTCTCAATAATATTATACATTCTCATACTCATAATATTTCTTCCTTAATCAAATTATAAAAACTAATACCTTCTCCTGTAAAACTCGTATTTAGATATTCAGCAATTGTAGCTCCCAAATCAGCAAATGTTTTTCTTATTCCAAGGTTTCTACCTGTAGCAATTTTTTTACCATATACCAACAGAGGTACGTATTCTCTTGAATGGTCAGTGCTTAAGGTTGTAGGATCACATCCGTGATCTGCTGTTATAAATAGAATATCACTATCTTTTAAATTATTCAATATTTGGGGTAATCTTTCATCAAATTCTATTAAAGCTTGAGCAAAACCATTTATGTCATTCCTATGTCCATATAACATATCATAATCAATAAGATTAGTAAAAATTAGTCCCGAAAATTCTTCATTGACAAAATTTATGGTCTTATTTATTCCATCAATATTTCCTTGGGTGTGTATAGACTCTGTAATTCCCTGATTCATGAATATATCGTCAATTTTACCTACAGTTTTAACCTTAAAACCTTTTTCAACCACATAATCAAGCAAAGTTTTTTGGGATGGTTTTAAAGAGAAATCTCTTCGTCTTACTGTTCTGGTAAAATTCCCTTCACTGCCGATAAAAGGCCTTGCTATAACTCTTCCTACAGCATGTTCACCTTTTAATATTTTTCTGGCAATTTTACACATATTATACAACTCTTCAACAGGTATAATATCTTCATGAGCTGCTATTTGGAAAACACTATCTCCGGATGTATAAACTATAGGATATCCTGTATTCAAATGTTCTTTACCTAATCTGTTTATTATCTCTGTACCCGATGCCGGGATATTGCCTAATATTTTTCTTTTAATTGCACCTTCGAATTCTTCAATTATAGAATCAGGAAATCCGGCAGGATAAACAGGGAAGGGCTTGTCCATTACAATGCCTGAAATTTCCCAATGTCCTGTGGTTGTATCCTTTCCTGGAGATTTTTCCGCCATTTTTCCGAAGCAGCCCTGAGGTAAAGGATTTTTAGAGAATCCTTTTATACCATCAATATTTCCCAATCCTAATTTTTCAAGATTAGGAAGTCTAAAGTTATCAATGTTTTTTGCAATATTACCTAATGTATTACTACCTTCATCACCATATTTAGCTGCATCAGGCAACTCACCTATTCCTACACCATCTAATACTATTATTACTGCTCTTTTCATGTTAACTCCTTTGGTGCTAGGCATCGTCCGAATAATCCGAATAATGTCTATAACACAATACTTTATGGATTATATTATAACACAAAAATCCATATGTGTGCATTGGAAGATTATGCAATTGATACAACCAAGATATTACATTATAGTATATCACGCCCTAGGATGAGTCTTTTTGTAAACTTCCTTAATCCTATTCCTGGCAATTTGAGCATAGATTTGAGTAGAAGAAATATCAGAATGGCCAAGCATTTCTTGTATCGATCTTAAATCTGCACCATTTTCTAGTAAATGGGCTGCAAAAGAGTGTCTTAAAGTATGGGGGGTAATATCCTTTCCGATTTTTGCCTGGTTCCTGTATTGTTTTATTATCTTCCAAAACCCTTGCCTCGTAAGCCTTCTTCCATTTACATTCACAAACAATGCTTTTTCTTCACTGTGTTTAATCATATTTTTTCTTGCCTTATTTGTGTAATCAAGTAATGCCTTTATTGCCAATGAACCAATAGGTATTATCCGTTCCTTATTTCCTTTATTACATTTTACAAATCCTATTTCGAAATTTATATCGGAAACATTTAAGTTTATTAATTCGGATACTCTTATTCCGGTAGCATACAATAATTCAAGCATAGCCTTATCCCTGTATCCTTTCAAATCAGTACATTTAGGCTGTTCAAGAAGTAATTCTACCTCCTGAGTAGAAAGTATCTGAGGTAGTTTTTTTTCAACTCTTGGTGATTCCAGCTCAATAGTAGGGTCACGATCAATTATTTTGTTTTTAGCTAGATATTGATAAAAAGACCTTATAGATGCAAGATTACGGGAAATTGTAGAAGTCGCCCGTCCTTTTTTCTGCAAATATAATAGATAGTCAATTATCATAGATTTATTAGTATCTGAAATCCTGACAAGACTTAATTCCTGCAAATAAGATATGTATTGCTCAATATCCCTTTTGTATGACTGTAAAGTGTTTGTCGCCAAATGTTTTTCTTGTTCAAGGTAATTTAGATATTTCTGAACCAATCCTTCCATTTAAACAACTACTCCTTTTTTTAGTTTTACTTAATCACAAATGCTTATATTTAAAATACTTAGTTAACGTATTTGTGTTCACATTTTATTATTTTATGAAAAGCCTTTTATAAATAGTATTACCACTTTGTTACCACATTTATACATTATGTAGCAAT
>CAZEYH010000221.1:0-5001 GCA_964515895.1 uncultured Clostridiaceae bacterium
TTTGAAAATTCGATATTTTGTGTATTAATTCTACTCATATTCTTCTCCTTGTTAATCAATTCTGTTTTTATTGCTCACTATAAAACTAATTATAGTCCAAGTTCCTCCCGCTTCACATTTAACTAAAATATCGATACTATATACATATCGATATTTTAGTTAATGAGTATTTTTTTTGCATATTTTTATTATTGTTTGCTATTGCTATTATTGCTTACTATCCAATAATTCTTCATACTGACCTAGATCCCCATTAATAAAATGTCCAAAAACCATAGTTGCCCCACCTTTTAATGAGGCATAATTCAGTTTTGATATATATATACCGGGAAGAAGAAATTTTCTTGCAATTATTTTATTATATACAAACTCTTCTAATGGTTTTGTTATGTGTTCTCCGGCCATTGCTAACTGACTTCCTATAACAATAGCTTGAGGAGCAAAAATATTAATTAAAGTTATTAATATGTTACCAATATATTGAATTTCTTTATTTAAAATATTCACACAAAACTCATCATTCAAATTTAGTCCATCAAGAATGTCGCTCCATTTAATGGTATTCGTGCTTGCAGCATCACTTAAATAGCTGTTTATTTCTTTATCTAATGCTAAAGCATGGTTTGCGTAATCAGTAAGCCTCGGTATAGTAGCATATACTTCCAAACATCCTGTATTTCCGCATTTGCATTGAGGTCCATTCATATTAATGGTAACATGTCCTATTTCACTGCCAAAACCCATTGTTCCCCTGTATATATTGTCATCTATTATTATTCCTGCACCTATACCGTCATCCACAATTATATTTATAAAATTGTGATAATGTTTGCCTACCCCGAAATTTTTCTCTGCCAAAGCATGAGCATTAGAATTATTGTCTACAAATACAGGAAATTTAAACTCTTTTTCAAGCATAGAGCCGATAGGTATGTCAGACCAACCTCGAAAATTAGGTGGAGTAAGTATTATCCCATTTTTATAATCCAAAGGTCCGGGAGCAACTACACCAATCCCTATTATTCTTTTTCCTCTATTATTTTCAATTAATTCTGCAACAGTATGTTTTATTTTATTAAGAACATCACCTAGAGTATCCTTTTGCTCAATAATATAATCATTAATGGATATTGCCCTTCCTGCAAAATCCACCAGGGCTATTGTAAAGTCTTTTCTAGTCCAATCTATTACTATTGTATAGCAACAAGAAGAGTTTATCTCCAATTGAATAGGCTTTCTTCCACTATCTGTATCAATAAAACCTGTTTCTTTGATCATACCCAAATTTAGCAGCTCACTGATAATTGGACTTATTCCGCCTTTACTAAGCCCTGTAATATTGGATAATTCTACTCTTGATATTCCGTTATGTTTTTTAATTGCATTTAAGAGTAAAGATCGATTATTCGATTTTATGGATATAACATTACTTCCCTTTTTCACTTGCACAATTTCTCCCCATCTATTTATCTATTATCTATATTCTACCTATCTGCTATCTATCTATCTATCTACTATCTATCAGCTATCTATTTTCTCATTTAAATCTTAATGTTTTAATTTCAAAAGGTTTAAAACAAGCACTGATTACCCCATCCTCAAAAGAAACAGGTCTTTCATCCTCTTCCATCAGATTACATTCTATTACTTCATCTATATCAAGAGATACATTTATTTTAACATCCCCCCTAATACCCGATGATTCATATAATCTAATAATAAGTCCGTTTCCATCTTCTGCAGCTTTAAGTGTATCAACAATAACATTTTGTCTGTCTATGCTTAAAAAAGATGTACTATTAGGTAATTTCCCGCTATTACCGGCTTTTGTGCAAATAGCCGTTAATGGAACATTCAATTCGTAGCCTGCATGTACTACATTTCCATTTATCCAATCACCTTTATGAGGATATAAAGAATAAACAAATTCATGATGCCCCTTATCAGCAACAGGATCGGGATAAACAGGTGCTTTTAACAGAGTAATCCGCATTACATTATCTTTGATATCATATCCATATTTGCAATCATTCAAAATGCTGACACCATATCCTCCCTCCGATAAGTCAGCCCATTTATGAGCCGGTACCTCAAATTTAGCTTTATCCCAACTTGTATTCCAATGGGTAGGCCTTTTTATACTGCCGAATGCTATTTCATATGTTGCTTCAGGAGATAATACATCAACTTCAAAAGCTGCTTTTAGAAGCTTTTCGGTTTCTTGCCATTCTACCTGTGTGTAAAAATCTATACGAGGTGTGGATGCATAAATTGTTATATCTTGAATAATCTCTGAATTATTGAAAGCTTTAGAAATTCTTAAGACGCCTTTTATAGGAGATATTTCCTTAACTTCAATAGACTTTACATCATTTATGATCCAACCTTTTTTCTGATATTCCAAATCAATATTCCATGCACTTTCTCGCTCAGGTTTATCTTCAAAAATCTGCAGCATGTTTCCATATCCACCTTCAGCAAGCACCTCTCTACCTTCTTTTTTATCATATATACCTGTAATGTTTCCATTTTTATCTATGTTTATCTTAAAGAATTCATTCTCCATTACATCTTGTGTCACAGTCATTGTAGAAAATGAATTGTTAACTTCCCTTTCCGCTTTAGTAATTTTATATGCAGTATATCCTATTGGAGGTACTTCATGGGCTTCAAAGCATAACAACAAATTCCGATCATCTGTTTCTTTTATAATGCATGCAACCTTTTCCCCTGAAAGATCTTCTAAAACAATATTTTCACTTGTATACCCTTCTTCGTTTAGAAGCTGCAATGGCATTTTTACTTCGACAGGACCTGTTACAGGCCATGAAAGATAGTTGAATACTACAATATAATTATCATCCTGACTTTTGAAGTCTATATTACTAACTATTGCTTCCAAAGCTTTCTTTTCAGCATTTTCCCCGATATTAAATACTTTGCGATAATCTTTTTCACAGTCTACATATACTTCATTTATGGAAGAACCGGGAATAATGTCATGAAACTGATTTAATAGTATAACTTTCCAACCCTCCGTAAGCTCTTCTATAGGATACTTTGCGTTAAATTTATTAAGTGCTATTGAAGAAAGCATCTCTGCTTGTCTATATAAAAGTTCGCTTTTTCTATTATTCTTTTTTGTGTTAGCCTGACTTGTATATGTACCTCTATGAAACTCATAATACATTTCATTGTTCCATGTGGGTAATCCTTCAGCATTTTGAGCTGCATCTTCAAAAAATGATTGTGCACTGTCTAATTTGGTAGAGGGCATACCCGGAAAGCTCTTAAGCCTTTTGCTATATTCCAACATTTCATACGTAGGGCCTCCTCCACCATCACCAAAACCAAATGTGCACATTACTTTATTATGGCATTCCTTCTCATCAAAGTTATTCCATACATTATGAATAGAAGAAGGGTTGATTATTCCATTATAATTAATCCTCTGTAAATAAGATAAAACTTTTGTGCCATCAATTCCTTGCCACCAGAAAAGACTGCATGGGAATCGATTTACATCATTATTATTTAACTTGGCTGTATAAAAGTATTTCATTCCCGAGCATTTAATAATTTGAGGAAGCGCCCAACTATAACCAAATACATCAGGCATCCATAAAATATCAGACCATTTACCAAATTCATCTTTAAAAAAGTTACGTCCATAAAGGATTTGTCTTACTAATGATTCACCTGAAGGTACATTTGTATCACATTCCACCCATGAATTTCCTACAAGTTCCCACCGTTCTTCTTTTATCTTACTTTTAATCTTCTCATACAGTCCAGGATAATATTTTTTTGTGTATTCATATAATTGAGGTTGACTCTGAGCAAAGTTGTGTTCCGGATATTCATCCAACAATGCTATTGTGTTGGAAAATGTGCGTGCACATTTTCTTATTGTTTCTTTTATAGGCCAAAGCCATGCGGTGTCTATATGAGAATGGCCGGTAAAAGAAACTTCAGCTTGGGGGCTATAAGATATTTCATTTAGTTTATCGTTTAATATTTTATTTGCATCATCAATGGAGGCAACAAGTTTTTCTCTGTCAAAATCAAAATCTATTGCAAAAAGAGAACTTTCAAGAGCATCTATTATTTTATTACGTATAAACGAATCATTCTGTACTTGTATGACTTCATAAGCAACTATCGCGTTAAAATAATAGTCTTCTACTTTAGTATCTACTACTGCTAAATATGCCTTTCTGAATTCATAGAATACCGATTTCATACCTTTATGTCTATACTTAGCAAATTCCATATAATTAAGTCCTACCTCGATTAGCACCTCAAACCGTTCATTACCTTTTGCACAATCAGATATTAAAACTCTTGTCCTTGTTGCATTATGAGGTTGCAAATAGGATGTAATTGCGGACCTCATTTGGCCGTTTATATATACTAACCCTTCTCCCCCAACCTCAATATCTAATATTACCTTTCTGCCTTCAAACTCAGGAGGTATTACCATTGTGCTTTTAAACCATCTAGTAATATTATCTTTTGCTTCCCATCTGTCACTGATATTTATAGCTTTCCATTGTTCATCAATTACTTCATAATTATTTGGTGATAAATATTCCCCTACTCTTGTTTCCCAATTATTTAATGTAATATGGGAACTGTACATATTGTCTTTCACAATATGTATTTTGTTTAAAAGTATTTTTTCTTTCATTTCCTCTATTTACCCCCTCATTATTGATTATTTTTATGCTTTATATTATGTCATTGCTATACATGACACTTTAATCCATAATTTAATAAAAGGCTTATAATTCGATGAGCAACGAATATTGGATATTTTAATTTTATATACAGTGCATATGTAGTTAAATATATAGTTGTGTATATAATTAGAACCTCTTACTAATTGTATAAAATCAAAATGATGCTTTTATTATATAATAATGACTCAATATTTGTCAAGTCAGAATATGGAAATAGGCATATTTTCTGTACATGACCCATATAATGACAGGAACATTG
>CAZEYH010000222.1:0-4994 GCA_964515895.1 uncultured Clostridiaceae bacterium
TCCACACTTAATACATTTATCTGAATCTATAGTATAAGGTACTCCTCTTTCACCGCTAATACACTTAACAGGGCAATTTCTAGCACAAATACCACAGCTCTTGCAAAGGTCCGGATTAATTACATAGTGTAACATTGATTTACATACACCTGCAGGACACTTTTTATCCTTTACATGAGCTTCATATTCATCTCTGAAATACCTTAAGGTACTTAAAACAGGGTTCGGAGCTGTTTGACCGAGACCACAGAGAGCTGATGCCTTAATGTTTTTGGCAAGTATTTCCAGTTTTTCAATGTCGCCTTCTTCACCTTTACCCTCTGTTATTCTCTCAAGAATCTCCAACATTCTCTTTGTGCCTATTCTACAAGGTGGACATTTACCACAGGATTCATCAACAGTAAACTGGAGGAAAAACTTGGCTATATCTACCATGCAATTATCTTCATCCATTACGATAAGTCCACCGGAACCCATCATTGACCCTAATTGTATAAGAGTATCATATTCTATAGGTGTATCAATACGGCTTGCAGGAATACATCCTCCTGAAGGTCCTCCGGTTTGTGCAGCCTTAAACTTCTTACCGCCCGGAATTCCTCCGCCAATATCATAAATAACTTCTCTAAGAGTGGTACCCATCGGTATTTCTACCAGACCGGTATTATTAATCTTTCCGCCTACAGCAAACACCTTTGTACCTTTACTTTTTTCTGTACCGATACTGGAAAACCATTCAGGTCCTCTTAATATAATCAAAGGTATGTTTGCATAAGTTTCAACATTGTTTAAAAGTGTAGGTTTCTGCCATAACCCTTTCACTGCCGGGAAAGGAGGTCTTGGTCTGGGTTCTCCTCTTTTACCCTCTATCGAAGTCATCAGAGCCGTCTCTTCACCACAAACAAAAGCTCCTGCACCTAACCTGAGTTCTATATCAAAGCAAAAATCTGTACCAAAAATATTGTCGCCAAGCAATCCATATCCCTTTGCCTGCTCTATTGCAATGTTAAGTCTTTTTACAGCTATAGGATACTCTGCCCTAACATAAATAAAGCCTTGACTTGCACCTATGGCATATCCGGCTATTGTCATTGCTTCAATTATTGAGTTGGGATCCCCTTCCAGAATGCTTCTATCCATAAATGCACCGGGATCACCTTCGTCTGCATTACAACATACATACTTTATATCGCCTTGACTTTTTGCAGCAAACTCCCATTTTAATCCGGTAGGAAAACCTCCGCCGCCTCTACCTCTAAGACCTGATGCTTTTAGTGTATCAATTACTTCTTCAGGTTTCATCTCGGTTAAAACCTTGGCCAAAGCTCTATAACCATCATGGGCTATATATTCATTAATATCCTCCGGATTAATAACTCCGCAGTTTCTTAATGCTACTCTCATTTGCCTTTTGAAAAAATCGACCTTTTCAAGTGATCTTGCAGTAGTATCTTCTTCTTCCTGTATATCACTTAACAAAAGCCTTCTCACAATTCTTCCTTTGAGAAGATGCTCTTCTACTATTTCCTTAACATCCTCCGGTTTAACCATTGTATACATGGAACCTTCAGGATATACAACAACAATGGGACCTTGGGCACATAGTCCGAAACATCCTGTTTTTATCACTTTTACTTCATTTTCAAGTTTGTTATTTTTAAGTTGAACTTCAAACTCTTCAATTATTTTTCCTGAATTTGATGATGTACAACCGGTACCCCCACAAACCAGGACATGGGATCTATATATTTGCATTTACAACCCTCCTCACAAACATCTATTTATTTTCTTCTGCACCAACAGTATAGTCCAGACAAACTCTTCCATTCACAATATGCTCTGCTACTACCCGTGCAGCCTTTTCAGGATTCATCTTTACATAGGTTACCTTATCACCTTTTTCATCAATAACCTCTACGATGGGTTCAAGCCTACATGCACCAATACAACCGGTCATAGTAACCTTAACATCAGTAATATTTCTTTTTTTAAGTTCCTCTAAAAAGGCATTCATTACAGGTCTTGCACCAGCTGCTATACCGCAAGTAGCCATTCCTACAACAACTCTCATACGTTCGCTTTTTTCTCTTATGCTCATTTGCTCAAGTGTCTTTTTCCTGATTGCTTCTAATTCAGCTATGGATTTCACTTAATACACCCCCAAATATTTCTATTACTCCTTCATTTATATACTCCTTAATCCACATAAGAATTTCAATCTGATCAACTGAAATCTCTCCTATTTGAGCTCTAATTTCCGAAAGACTAAAATCAAAGCTCTTTTCCATGTTGCAAAGTACCAGTTGAAAATCAATTTCAGGGTTTGCAGCTATTAAAGTCATCATTGTTTCCGACACATCTCCTAATGGTATTCTATCTATATGAGATATCTGAAACACGGCTTGTATTATAGTACCCTTGCCTTTTTCAGATTTTACACTCAAGTCTCCACTGGCTCTTTTAGCAGATGCATCTAAAAGGGGAAGCCCCAAACCCACCTTCCTGGTAGTCCTTGTTGTCACAAAGGGATTTTTAACCTGTATTAACAATTCATCATCCATTCCTTGGCCATTATCCTCAATTTCAATCCTCATCTTATCCATATCTTTATCAGCAAATATTCTAATTACTATTTTTGTAGCACTTGCCTTAATTGAGTTTTGAACTATATCCATTAAATGGAGTGATATATCCCTCATCTTAAGTCAACCTTTACTAATTAATTATTATTTCTTATACTTTTCAAGAATGCCCTCTATTTGATCTGGCACTAACCTGCCATAAACATCATCATTTATTGTAATAACAGGGGACAATCCACAAGCGCCAATACATCTGCACGCCTCTAATGAAAACAGCCCGTCTTCAGTGCAATCTCCTACATGTATTCCCAACTTTTCTTGCAATTTCTCAAGAATTAAATTAGCTCCCTTTACATAACATGCTGTTCCCATACATACCTGAATATTATATTTGCCCTTTGGTTTAAGTGAAAATTGGGTATAAAATGTAATAACCCCGTATATTTCTGAAAGAGGTACATCCAAACCTTCAGATACTTTCTTCTGAACACTTAATGGCAAATATCCATATAATTCCTGCACTTCATGAAGAACAGGAATTAAAGCACCTTTTTTGTCTTTATACTTTTTAATAATTTCCTGCAACTTCTGATCTCTCTCGTCAGTGCAACCGCAGCAGCATTTACCCCCATTCATTTCCTTTTACCTCCTAAATTATTTTCTTTAATCATTTTCATAGTTTACCGTTTGCATAGTTAAAAACACAATATTATAATTGTCAAATAATGATAAATACATTACAATAGTGTTTTTTTACACTGCACTTACATGTTAACTTTTTAACAATAATTCACGTGCCAATTATATCAAATTTGTATACAATATTCAATATATTTTAAGAAAGTTTTTTAAAAACCTAGGTTGTAAATACATGCTTATATGCATTTAAGTTGACGTATTAAGCCTTTTGCACTTCTTTCCAGCAGTTCAATAGATGCTTCTTTTTCTAATATATCTCCAAGATGGTGAGCATCAGAAGACTTTATAAATTTGTACTTTGTAAGTTTAGGATTTAACTTAAGATAATTATCCAGATTACATTGTTTTGAAATTTCAAGATATTTTATATTTACCTCATCAGGGATCATCCCAAGATTTGACATTATACTATATGAATCCCTGTCTACATGTGCAGGTATTATAACTCCGCTCAAGTCATTTACTGCAAACAAAGCCTCCTCGAGGCCCATATCACAGGCAATGAGAAGCATCCTTTTAAGTCTTCCCTTAATATTATCATTTTCATCTAATATTATTTGTTCTCCAAATATATCCTCTCTATTATCCATTAAAGGCATGGACTTATAAACTATTTCCTGCATTTTTAGGACACTTTCTAAAACAGGGAAGAGACACACTACATGTACCTCTTCTCTAGTTTCAAGTTCTATCCCCGGTATTGCAATAATTCCTACTTTTTCTGCACATTTTAATACAGCTTCTGTATTTTCTGCAGAATTATGATCCGTAACTGCAATAATATCTAAGCCTTTTATTAGTGCCATATTCACAATATTATTAGGAGTCATATTATTATCGGCACATGGTGATAAGGCAGAATGAATGTGTAAATCAACGTAATATTTCATGCGCTCTCCAACATATTTCATATGCACTCATTTTAGAGCCAAGTATAGTAATATCTTCCTCTATGGCTTTCTTTATGGTTGCCTCTTCAACCTTTATACCTTCAGGTACAATTATACATGGAATTTCCAACAACACAGCTACTGCAATTGTGTTTAAATGAGTTTGTACTGTTATCCATGCATCACCTTTGTTTGCATGAGACATAACCCAACTTAAAAGGTCACATACATATATATCTGTTATTTCTCTATCTAATGCTTTTCCCTCATTTACTCTCGTTACTTCAACCACTTTAGTTTCTCCGGTTTCTTCAGTTTTCCCTATTTCATCAATTTCCCCGGTCTCTTCTATTATTCTTGTTAGGATATCCATATCCAATTTTCCGGCAAATTCCCTTATGTTCAAATGCTACACCCCTAAAAAGTAAAATTGTTTCAATAAGAATTCATATACCACGATTTTATTTTCCTGTTGACTCTTTCTTGTTATCTTTATCCATTACAGGAGGCATCTTGGCCTCGAGTTCTGCCATCTGTACTGCTAAATCCCTTACTCTTTCTCTCAATTTAAATATGCAATCGGTCTCATTGGCATTACCCCTAACAATATCTTCAGCCAAAGCCCTGCAGCTTGGTGCTCCGCATGCACCGCAATCAAGACCCGGAAGTTCCTTGTTCAACTGCTCAAGAACTTCTAATTTCTTTATTGCTTTGGAGAAATCTTCGTCCAACTTCATGATCGGCCTATGTTCAATACTGCCGGTCCATAAAAGACTTTCATCATATTCCTCCATAGAATCGGTTACAGTAGTAACTTTGCTCG
>CAZEYH010000223.1:0-4966 GCA_964515895.1 uncultured Clostridiaceae bacterium
TAATGGAAGAGACAGGGCTTTCAGCACATCATGTAAAGCAGATGAGATTACTAATCGATCGTAAAGATTTTATAGGAATAGAAGAAATTATTAATAAGTGTGATGTTTCTCCAGATCTCAAAGAACTGGTATTAGACCTTCCCCAGCTTTTTGGTACTGTTGAAATTATTGATAGAGTTGAAAAGATAGTTTCAGGACAGCGCTCTCTGTATGCTTTGGATTATTTGCGGCATATACTTGATATTCTTGAAGATTGTGGACTGAAGAAATATGTTTCTATCGATCTTGGAATGGTGCAAAGCCTTAATTATTATACAGGCATAATTTTTAGGGGTTTTACTCATGGAGTTGGTTTCCCAGTTTTAAGCGGTGGAAGATACGACAATCTTTTGGAGAAGTTTGGTGAAAGATGTCCCGCTACAGGTTTTTCTATTGGTATAAATTTAGTGATGAATGCCTTGGAAAGACAAAGAGTTGAAACTGAGAAGCCTGCTGTTGACAGTTTAATCTGCTATAAGGTAGAAGGAAGAAAGACTGCCTTTGGCATCTGTGAAGAATTAAGGAAACAGGGGCTTATTATAGAAATGGATATTGGCATGAAAAGTATTAATAAAGTATCTAAGTATGCAAAAGCTAAAGGAATTGGCGGGATTATTCAAGTAATAGATAATGAAAATGTAGAGATACACAATTTGGAAACAGGGGATATTCTTAAGACATCGGTAAGTGAATTACTGAAAAAAGCATAAACAGAAATGTAAAATGTAATTGGAGTGATACATGTGGAATATTTGAATATTGCTTTGGCAAAAGGACGGCTTGCAGATTATGCTATAGAGCTTTTTGAATCTATAGGCATAGATTGTTCAGAAATGAAAGGTTCTTCAAGAAAGCTAATATTTACAGATAAAGAGAACATGATTAAGTTTTTTCTTGTAAAACCTAGCGATGTACCAACATATGTAGAGTATGGAGCTGCAGATCTTGGAATTGCAGGTAGAGATACATTGCTTGAAGAAGGAAGAAATCTTTATGAGATGTTAAATTTAAAGTTTGGGGCCTGTAAAATGGTATTAGCAGGACCTGCATGCTTTGAGGGCAAACTGGATAAGCTCAATAACAAAAGAGTTGCCACTAAGTATCCTAGAATTGCAAGAGAATATTTTGAACATAAAAGAAAAGAAAGCATTGAAGTTATTAAACTTAACGGTTCTGTTGAGCTTGCACCTTTGGTAGGTTTGGCAGAATTAATTGTTGACTTGGTTGAAAGTGGTAGAACTCTTAAAGAGAATAACCTTGTCATTTTGGATACTATTGCAGATATAAGCGCAAGACTTGTTGTAAACAGAGTGAGTATGAAGATGAAAAGTAATAAAATAAAATGGATAATTGATGAGCTAAAAAAAATAATCGAAAAAGATGAGTAACTGAGAATTTGCTAAAATAAGGTGAATAGCAAAAACTATATTGAAATAAGATAAGCAAAAGGGAGAATAGCTAGAAATAGTGTCAGAATTAGACGACTAAAACCGGGCGATATAGGAGTGATATATAAGTGATAAAGATTATTGAAGCCAAAGGAATCGAAGGAAAACAATTTATTGAAAACCTTAATAAGAGAAATGCCATGGAAAATGATGATGTAGTTAAAAGTGTTAAGGAAATAATTAAAAATGTGAAGCAGAATGGAGACCGGTCGCTTTTTGATTACACAAAGAGATTTGATGGAGTAGAGCTTTCTGAAGAAACCATTGAGGTAAAAAACCATGAAATTGGTGAGGCATATAGTCTAATTGATAAGAAACTGCTAGACATTATTAGGAAGGCAAGGCAAAATATCGAGGATTTTCATTCAAAGCAAAAGGAAAATTCATGGATTTCAACAGAAAAAGAGGGTGTTATCCTCGGACAGATTATAAGACCTCTTGAAGTAATAGGTGTTTATGTTCCGGGTGGTACAGCACCTTTAATTTCCTCTGTACTTATGAATGTAATACCTGCAAGAGTAGCCGGTGTAAATAAGGTAATTATGGCTACTCCTCCTGGCAAGGAAGGAAAGATTAACCCTGCTATACTTGTAGCTGCCAGAGAAGCAGGAGTAAGTAATATATACAAGATAGGAGGAGCACAAGCTATTTCTGCTCTTGCTTTTGGAACAGAGTCTGTACAAAAGGTAGACAAGATTTTTGGACCGGGTAATATCTATGTTACTACAGCAAAAAGATTGGTATATGGATATTGCGATATAGATATGTTTGCAGGTCCAAGTGAAATTGTAGTTGTGGCCGATGATAGTGCAAATCCCGAATATGTTGCAGCGGATTTATTATCTCAGGCAGAACACGATGCACTAGCTTCTTCTATTCTTATAACTACATCAAGAACCTTAGCTATAGAGGTGCAAAGGGAAATTAAAAGACAGTATTCGTATCTTGATAGAAAAGATATTATCAAGAAATCATTATATGATTATGGTGCAATAATAGTAGCTGAAGATATAGAGAAGGCTGTTTATCTTGTAAATACTATAGCTCCTGAACACTTGGAATTATGTATTGATGAACCTTTTAATATATTAGGCAGTATAAAAAATGCGGGAGCGATATTTTTAGGGCACTATTCTTCAGAGCCGGTAGGTGATTACTGGGCCGGACCTAGTCATGTGCTTCCTACAGGCGGAACAGCCAGATATTTTTCTTGTTTGAATATAGGAGATTTTATGAAGAAATCAAGTATTATTTCATATACTAAAAAAGCTTTGCATGAATCTCAGGATGATATAGTAAACTTTGCTTTGGCAGAAGGATTAACGGCACATGCTAACGCAATAAAGGTAAGAACAGAATTATATAACTAGATGAGGTGACCTAAAGATAATGAGCAGATATTGGAGTGATATTGTAAGCAAACTGGAACCTTATGTTCCGGGAGAACAACCTAAAGACAAAAAATATATAAAGTTGAATACTAATGAAAACCCTTACCCACCCTCTCCAAAAGTATTGGAAGCAATAAAGAATGCTTGTAATAGCGACATTAGGTTATATCCCGATCCGGAATGTGATATTTTAAGAAAAACTATAGCCGAATATTTTAACCTTGGGAAAGAACAGGTTTTTGTTGGAAATGGTTCAGATGAGCTTTTGGCTTTTTCTTTTATAGCATTTTTTAACCCGGAAAAACCTATATTTTTTCCTGATATTACATATAGCTTTTATCCTGTATATTCTCAGATATTCAATATTGACTATAAGCTTGTAGAGCTGGATGAAGAATTTTCTGTACCGGTAGATAAATTCCTGGAGAAAAACGGAGGAATAATACTTCCAAATCCAAATGCACCTACAGGGAAATTTCTACCCATTGAATCAATTAAAATAATTTTATCGGGGAATCCTGATAGTGTAGTGATAATTGATGAAGCTTATATAGATTTTGGCGGTGAGTCAGCTTCAAGACTAATAAATGAGTTCCCTAACCTATTGGTAATACAGACTCTCTCAAAATCTAGGTCTTTGGCAGGACTACGGTTAGGTTTTGCTCTCGGCAATAAAAAGCTCACAGAAGGTTTAGATAGAGTTAAGAATTCCTTTAATTCTTATACTATAGACAGATTAGCTCTTGCAGGAGCAGAGGCAGCTTTTAAAGATGAAGCCTATTTCCAAGAGACAAGAAAAAAAATAATCGCAACAAGGGATAAGGTTTCTCTATATTTAAAATCAATAGGGTTTAAAGTTATTGATTCAAAAGCTAATTTTATTTTTATAAGTCCGCCTAGTGTAAAAGCTTCTACTTTATTTCAAAAATTAAGAGAAAATGGAGTATTAGTACGCTATTTTAATAAAGCTAGGATAGAAGATTATTTGAGGGTAAGTATAGGTTCTGAAGAAGATATGGATGTTTTTATCGATGTTGTAAAGAGGCTAATGTGAAATTTTGTGAAAATAGATATAGAATTTAGACAAGATACTTTGATATAATAAAAAGTATATAAAAGTCACACGGCTTAAGAAAAATAATTTTAATTTAAGTTTCGCATTATTATTTAAGTTATGACGAACAAGAAATTCGCATCAATACTTAAGTCATAAGCGAAACGAATTTTCTTGAATTTGAATGGAAGGTGTAAAATGGAGAGAAAAGCTAATATAAAAAGAAAAACTAATGAAACTGATATCTCCCTAAATCTTGCTGTTGATGGTGATGGCAAAAGTGAGATTAATACCGGAATAGGATTTCTTGACCACATGCTGACCTTATTTGCAAAGCATGGTTTTTTTGACCTTTATGTGGAAGCATCAGGTGATCTGGAGGTTGATGGTCACCATACTGTCGAGGATGTTGGCATTGTTTTGGGACAGGCGATAAAGAATGCCCTAGGTGAAAAAAAATCAATAAAGCGATATGGAACATCTTTTGTACCTATGGATGAAACATTAGCCATGGTTTCAATTGATTTAAGCGGAAGACCTTTCTTGATATTTGATGCGAATTTTAGCTCTCCGGGAATAGGTAACCTGGATACTCAGCTTATTGAAGAATTTTTTAGGGCAGTAGCATTTAGCTCAGGTATAACATTACATATAAAAATTTTACACGGGAAAAACGACCATCATAAAGCAGAAGCAATTTTTAAAGCCTTTGGTCGCGCTCTTGATGATGCAGTAAAGCCCGACATAAGGATAACAGGAGTAATGTCCACAAAGGGTATTTTGTAATATGGTTATCACCCAGAAAGTCATTCCATGACTTTCTGATGAAACTTAAGACACATTGAGTTTCACCGGCCTTCGTAAGAAGGAATATGACAGAAATAATTTGAGCAGGAGTTGGAAATAGCTAAAAATGTAACAATATATGGAGGAAATATTTTATGAGCAAACTGATAAGCAATACAGAATTTCTAAAATTACCATTATTTAAAAAAGGAAAAGTTCGTGATATATATGATTTCGGCAGCAGCTTG
>CAZEYH010000224.1:0-4965 GCA_964515895.1 uncultured Clostridiaceae bacterium
CTTCACTCCTTGTAAATTCAGAAAGTGTGCCTGTCAAAACAAATGTAAGTCCTTTGAACCGTTCATCTGTAATCTCTTTTTTGTATATGCTCTCAAGGTTAACACCTGCAGCTTCTAGCTTGGTAATTATTTTATGAGTCTTTTCCTGTTTGAAAAACAGCACTACACTTTTGGCCATTGCCTCTCCAAATTCATATATCTTCATTAACTCCTGTTCCGAAGCATTCATTAAATCATATATGGAATTATAATTTTCGCTTAACAATTGTGAAGCACGTAATCCTATATGACGGATTCCAAAACCAAAAATAAGGCGATCAATATTATTAGATTTTGATTTTTCAATTGACTTAAGCATATTTTCTACTGACTTCTTACCCATTCTTTCTATTTTTATTAGCTCATCTTTTACTTCATAAAGATAATATAAGTCAGCTATACTCTTTAAAAAGCCTTTATTCATTAATGATTCAATAAATGCCGGTCCTAGACCTTCAATGTTCATAGCATCACGTGAAGAAAAGTGTACTATACTCCTAAATAGTCTTGCAGGACAATCTACATCTATACATCTGAATGCTACTTCACCTTTTTCCCTAATAACATCGGCACTGCATACAGGACATTTTTCAGGCATAATAAATTTAACTTCATTGCCTTTACGATTTTCCTTAATAACCTCAACTACTTCAGGAATAATATCGCCAGCTTTTCGAACCCAAACTGTATCACCTATCTGTATATCCTTTTCTTCAATATAATCCATGTTGTGCAAAGTAGCACGGCTTACGGTTGAACCTGCCAATCTTACAGGCTCTAGTATAGCATTTGGTGTTAATACTCCTGTTCTTCCCACATTGACAAAAATATCTTTGATTATCGTCTTTTTCTGTTCTGCGGGATATTTATAAGCAATAGCCCATCTTGGTGTTTTAGTTGTGCTCCCAAGAATGTTCCTTTGAGAAAGAGAATTTACTTTAACTACTGCTCCGTCAATATCAAATGAATACTCTTCTCTTGCTTCTCCAATCATTTGTATTTCTTCCCATACTTCTTTTATATTTTTGCAGACTTTATAATCCGGGCTAATTTTAAATCCCAGATGTTTTAAATATTCAAGTGTTTCAGAATGAGTTTCAAAAGATTTGCCTCTTACATTCTGAATATTAAATACAAATATATCAAGCTTCCTGTCAGCAGTAATTTTAGGGTCTAATTGTCTTAAAGAACCTGCTGCAGCATTCCTGGGGTTTGCAAATAGAGGCAGTTTTGCTTCCTCTTGTTCTTCATTTAGTTTTACGAAGTCTTTCTTCGGAATAAATACTTCTCCCCTTACCTCAAGATAATCTACAGGTTCTTTAAGATTTAAGGGTATAGACCTTATGGTTTTTAAATTTTGAGTTATATCTTCACCTATAATTCCATCTCCCCTTGTAGACCCTCTTACAAACCTTCCGTTTTCATATTCAAGGGATACAGATAATCCGTCAATTTTCTTTTCAACAACATATTCAATACCTACGCCTGATCCTACAGCTTGTCTTACTCTTGAATCGAAAGCAAATAGCTCTCCTTCATTAAACACATCATTAAGGCTTAACATGGGTATTACATGAACTACCTTATCAAATCCTTCTAAAGGTTCCCCACCCACACGCTGAGTAGGTGAATCCGGAGTAATCAGTTCCGGTCTTTCCTTTTCAAGGCTCTCCAACTCCCTCAAGAGCATATCATATTCATAATCACTTATTTCCGGACTATCTTCTACATAGTATTTATGGTTATGATAGTTGATAATACTTCTTAGCTCATGTATCCTTTTTTCTATATTATCTGTATTATCTATATTATCCGGATTATGCTTATTATCTTTATCATCTGGATTATCTGTATTATGTTTATTAAATTTATTATCACTACTTTCTTTCATACCTATCCTCTTTAAACTCATTTTCCACTTCTTCTACAGCACTTTTTACCTTTGGATTTCCTTCTAAACTTCAAAATTTCTTATAAGGTCTTCCAATGTGTCCCTTCTTCTAATTAGCCTTGGTGTTCCATCTAATTGAATAAGAACTTCAGCAGGTCTTAACCTATTATTATAGTTAGATGCCATGGAATAACCGTATGCTCCTGCATCCATTACTCCAATTATATCACCTTCATCAATCTTTGGCAGATTACGTTCCTTACCCAAAATGTCACCTGATTCACAAATGTTACCTACAATGTTTACAATTTCAAACTCATTTGTATCAGCAGGCTTACCATCTTCATATACTTCCATTTCATGGTAAGACTCATACATTACCGGACGCATTAATGTATTAAAACCTAAATCCGTACCTATATACTTATACCCATAATTCTTCTTAGTGGCATATACTGTTCCTAAAAGCACTCCACATTCAGCAACAATGTATCTTCCCGGTTCAATTTTTATAGTTATATCCTTACCATATTCCTTTGTCCAATCAACAACTAATTGACCAAGTTTTCTGCCAAGGTCCTCAAGATTCAATCTTGGTTGTCCCTCCTGTTTGCGATAAGGAATACCAAAGCCTCCACCGAAATCTACAAATTCAATATCATCAAATTGTTTGGCAACTGAAAGAACTGATTTTGCACCTTCTACATATGAATCGCCTTCCATAAAAAGTGAACCTATGTGCTGATTTATTCCAACAAGCTTAAGCTTGTACTTCTTTAAAATACTCTTTACATCTTCTACAAGGTTAAGATTAACACCAAACTTGGTTTTATTACCTCCTGTTACAACTTTTGCATGATGTCCGGCACCTACACCGGGATTGAAACGGACTGCAACTTTCCCCCCGGGATTTATTTTTCCATATAGCTCCAGTTGAGATAATGAATCAATACTTATCATAATATCTCTTTCAATAGCAAATTTCATTTCTTCCTTTGATACATTGTTAGATACATAAAATATCTCTTCCGGTTTAAAACCTGCTTTTAGTAATACATATATTTCTCCGGGAGACATGGCATCCGCATGAAGCCCTTCATCTCTCGCAATTTTTAATAATTCTAAGTTAGAGTTAGCTTTTATAGAAAAATTTGATTTAAAATTTGGATACGGTATTAGGTTTGCCATGTCTCTACATCTTTCTCGTAGAATAGCTTCATTATAAACATATAGTGGACTGCCAAATTCTTTTAATAAATCTTTGGGTGACTTATTTCCATAAAATTTTTTTTGTACAGTATAGTAGTTTAACATATTTCATCCTCCGCTATTTGTCTTTTTGTAATAGAGTTGTATACCCTTTCCTTTTTTACTATATTCTTTATATAGCAATATGCGAAATTTGTCAATATTTATATGCAGCCACAAGCACATTTTCTGTATATTATAAAAATGTATCCTGTAGTTTCACTTAGTTTTTCTAAACATTTCATATATACCCATAATAAATAGAAATACCGCAAATAATTTTTTTAGCAAGTTATTGGAAATAGCTGATGCCAGCCAGGATCCAATACCTGCTCCAAAAACACCTGAAATTATAATAGGCAATGCAATTTTGAAATCCACTCTTTTATTCTTTATATGAACAATAAGTGCAATTATAGCTGTAGGAATAAAATATATCAAATTAACGCTTTGAGCAATATGCTGTTCAGTTTTAACAAATAGAGTAAGTGCAGGTATCAATATTGTTCCTCCGCCAATTCCCATTCCACCTATAATTCCTGCTAATAGTCCAATTAGAAAAAGTATCATAGTCAGCTCCTCCATAACATCCTTATAGCAGCAAAAATCATGAAGGCTGCAAATATACGTCTTAAGATACTTGCAGGACAAATATTCAATAATTTGGCTCCAATATACCCCCCAGTAACACCTCCCAATATTACCTTCCATGTAATATTCCAGTCAACATATTTGTTTTTGATATAAAAAAAAGCACTAATTATAGTTAAAGGGAGAATAATTGATATTGCGGTAGCATGTGCCTTATGCTCATCAGCATCCAGCAACAGCACCATTGCAGGAACAGCAATTGTACCTCCGCCTGAACCAAAAAGGCCATTTATAAGGCCTGTAGCTAACCCAATTCCTATACTTTTAAATATCTTCCTTTTCCTTATACTGCTATCATCATTGTCTTTATGATAGTTTCGACAACTATTGCTATTTAGTTTGTTTTTTTTATTCATATTACTTTATTTTGCTCCATATTGCACTATTATAAGACATGATCTTAAGTTAATTATCTGTATTTACGGCAAAAAATATCCACACTATGATTTTTTTATTCTCTAAAACTGCTATCAATAACATTCAAAAACGCATGTGGAGCAACGATTACGGAATATTTTGGAAAATGCTTTGCGTTACCGGTTATTAGATATGCCTGTGCCGTCTTAGCAACCTCATAAAACATTTTATCATCCTCATCCTCAAAGACATTCAAAATGGGCACAGGCACAATGGAAATACCTGAGCGAATGATAAATTTAATTACCTGACTGACTGCCTTTTTGTCGAATCCAAATTTTGGCCTCAAAAGTACTTCCTGATACTCAGCTATCATCCGGCTGTCATAACACATTACGACATTTCCATTCAACACATGGTCGAGTACCTTTGCAGGACTACCGGAAGGCGAGAGTAATGCAGAAACAAGGATGTTAGTATCAATTACTGCTTTTATCATTTATATTTTTCCTCGCGTACTTTGGATATTTCTTTATTTATTTCCTCATCAGTCATTTCTGATCTGCCACTTCTTATTGAATCAACACGCAGCCTATTTACTGCTCTCATAGCTACAGACTGCCTCACACTTACTAACACTTCCTCGAGATTTTCATCGTCTATTTCAATCATAAGTGCACTTGGTTTTCCATTGTTGGTTATAATAATTTCATGTGTTTCGGAAAGTTTTTCCCAAACCTTTCGGGGTTGTGTTCTTAAATCTCTTACTGTATAAAAGA
>CAZEYH010000225.1:0-4953 GCA_964515895.1 uncultured Clostridiaceae bacterium
GCTTCAGGAATGGCATCTCCTGTAACTGCAAGGATATTTCGTATACCCTCCATATGTAATCCTAATAATGATGCCTTTATTGCATTTAAGTTTTTATCTCTGCAGGTCATGTGAGGAAGTACATCAACATTTGCTTCTCTTTTTAATTTAGCTCCCAGAATTGAGCTATCAACCCTTGCTCTGGCAAGTGGGCAATCAGCAATTGTAATAATATCTGCTCCGCAAGCATTAAGTGATTTTGCTCCTTCTATCATATTTCCAATATGAGGATTAGTAGGAGGATCAAGCTCAATGGCTATTACCTTTTCACCCTTTAGAAGCTTTTCTCTGAATCTATTTTCTACAGCGTGAAGAAATATTTCCGGCTTTTTATTTACTGCAGTATGGGAAGTTGTTTTCCTGCTGTTACTTAAGGCTTTTGCCATCTCCAATATATGTTTCGGCGTAGTACCACAACAACCTCCAAGTATCTTTACTCCAATATCTATAGCGCCTGTCATGACATGTGCAAAATATTCAGGGTTATTTATAAACACTGTACGCTCATTTTGGATTGTAGGATATCCTGCATTAGGCATGATAGATATTATATTATCTTTATTTTTAGCTATATCAATGTTTTTAGCATATCTTAACAAGTGCATGGGCCCTGACAAACAGTTAAATCCATATGCATTTACTACATTAGAATTACTAATAGCTTCAATAATTTTTTTGCCTGAAATTCCTTTTCTGGTAAAACCTTCAGGAGTAATTGCAAATTGGGTAAGAATAAAAGAACTACTATCCTTATTTTTTATATAACGACAAATCTCAAGAAGTTTGTCGAATGAACTAAAAGTTTCAAAAATAAAATTTCTGACTCCGGAATCAAAAAACACATCAACAATATCTTTATATTCTAGAAGAGAGTTATGTCCTTCTGTTTCAGGTATAGGTCCAATATCTCCGAGGATATATACATCTTTCCCTTTAACTGCACTATTTGCTATTTCAATTCCTTTTCTTATAACATCTTTAATGGTATTGAAGTCTGTTGCAAGTGAAATTGTATTTGCTGCAAAAGTATTTGTTTTTATAATTTGGGCTCCGGCAGCAATATATTCTTCATGTATCTTTTTTATTATGTTAGGTGCCTCAATATTTGCAAACTCACACTTATCCAAACTCATACCGCTGATTTCAGAAAAATATGTTCCCATTGCTCCGTCAGCAAGTACATATGGACTTGCTTTAATAAAATCAATAATAAAGTCTGACAAAACTAATCTTCCTTTCTTTTCGTTAACTCATTCTGTAGGATATTGCATGCACAATTTACAAAGCAGTATTATTTTTATTTTAATTATATCTTAAAGACGATTATATACTATTTTTCTCAAAAAGTTAACAAAAAAATGGACATATTTACGCAAAGTCATGTAGTGCAAGCGTTACATGGCATTTTTTGTGGGAATACAGCACCTTAATTCCATTGCAGCGATTTTAACACTTCGAAGGGCTGCAGCTTAGCTGCGATATGTCATCATGGTAGAAAATAAGAAAAAATTTTTTACCTTTACTATTTACTTTTGCATAACGAAAGTATATAATAAGTTCACAATAATCATCAAGTATTGTATCAAAATTTTTCCCGAGTTTTTTATTTAGATGTCAAAAGAAGTTTAGGATTGTAAAAGAATAGTTGCCACAATTACCATATTATGCAAGAAAATAACATACAATACCTAATAAAAGAAATTATTGGATATTTACAGAACTTGAGAAAAGATTTTGTTTTGAAAATTTTTTGAGAATGTTTGAAACTTGATTTTTTAGGGAATATATTTGAAGTAAATTTAATATTGTTAATGAAAAAGGCAAACTATCTGAAAAGGTAGGACGCAAAGCCAAGAGTCTTAAGTTACTAACCGGCAAAATGGTTAGTGAAAAGAACGTCCGGCTACCATAAAAAAATACGATTATGGTAGCCTATTTTATTTCCCGGAAATTAAGAATGTTAACGCCTCAAATAAAGGGGGTGATGAATTTACAGAGAGTTTGATTTATGTTGGACTTTATAGACTTTATAAGTTAAAAAATATTAAGGAAAGGAGGGAAATGTAAAAATGAGTAATAAACGTAGAAGTTGCAAATCATTGCTAGCCATATTTTTTGTAGTTTCGTTATTATTAACCATCGGCGTAGGAACACTGTTAGTATCAGCAAACGATATTGATGGAGAGGCTGGCTACACGAATACTTCAAATAATAATGGAAATGTTGTAACCTTCAGTGTAACCGACGAAGAAGAGGAGGCAGTAGTAGATGTAACGATCGAAGTAAGAGATGGTGCAGATCAAGTCATTACTGCCCAGCAAGATGGAAATTACCTGTTGGAAGTTGGAACTTACACCTACAGTGTTTCTAAAGAAGGCTTTCAAGAAGCAACAAGTTCATTTGAGGTTACGGATGCAGATAAGGCTATAGCTGTAACATTAGCAGCAGTGGTAGTAGAACCCGACACTTATACTTCAACATTAGAGGGCCTGGATGGAACAGAGCTGGCCACTACAGAGGAAGCACTAGAAGATATATCTCCTGATATCGGGATAGAGGCTATTGATCAAGGTTCAGGTGTATATAGTGTTGCTGATAATAATCTTATTTTAGATGTAGAAGGTTCGTCTACTAATGGGCATACCGTAGCCATTTATGCTTGGTATGACGAAGATGACAACTTTTATCTTGCAGCACAATCTACCCATGAATTAGGTGGAGTAATGAATATAGATGGAATTACTTCCACTTATACACACGAATATGGTATTTTGGCTGAAATAAGAATTGGTGGTATTTCTTATTCACCACGCTCGCACTTAAGCGGTAACACTGATGATGCCCGTTGGACCGTATATGTGTTTGTAGGTAAAAATATCGAAGCAGGTAGCTATACCTTCAGCATAACAGGTATTGGTGGAGGACATGATATTACAAATAGAAGTTTGACGATTAGTGTTCCAAAGATCAGTATTCAAGCCAAAAAAGAATGGTTTGGTGGTTCAGACCCAAGACCAGCAATTGAATTACAACTGTATAGAAATATAGAGGGTAGCGAAGCAGAAGCAATAGGAGTTTCGGTAAAACTAGATGGGACAGAGCAAGATCCATGGCATTGTACTTGGAATGATTTAGATAAGTCCACAGGCAAAGGAGTCCTTTACAACTATACCGTCGATGAAATCGGTAATTTGGATATGTATGATAAGGCTATTACCGGCAATATGACTGATGGTTTTGTCATAACCAACACTTATAATCCAAAAATCACCATAACCGCCAACAATGCAGGGAAGACTTACGACGGCACACCATTGACCGATGCTGGTTACACCTATACTGAAGGTATACTGGTAGAAGGTGATGAGCTGACCGCCGTGGTAGAAGGCACCATCACTGACGTAGGCACAGCAGATAATGTGGTTAGTAGTTACAAGGTAATGCGCGGTGAAACTGAAGTGACCGACTTTTACACCTTCAGTACCGTTAAAGGCACACTGACGGTGAACAAGAAGGATCTGACCATCACTGCCGACAGCGCAGAGAAGGTTTATGACGGCACAGCGCTGACTAAGGACAGCTATACTAACACAGCTTTGGCGGAAGGCGACAAGATCACCAGCGTAACTATTACCGGTTCCCAGACAGACGTAGGTTCAAGCGCCAATGTATCTAGCGATGCCGTGATTATGCGCGGTGAAGTAGATGTAACAAGCAACTACACTATTACCTATGTTGATGGCACATTGACGGTGAAGAAGATTACCAATGTAATCACAATTACCGCAGCCAGCAATAGCAAGACTTACGACGGCACACCATTGACCGATGCTGGTTACACCTATACTGAAGGTATACTGGTAGAAGGTGATGAGCTGACCGCCGTGGTAGAAGGCACCATCACTGACGTAGGCACAGCAGATAATGTGGTTAGTAGTTACAAGGTAATGCGCGGTGAAACTGAAGTGACCGACTTTTACACCTTCAGTACCGTTAAAGGCACACTGACGGTGAACAAGAAGGATCTGACCATCACTGCCGACAGCGCAGAGAAGGTTTATGACGGCACAGCGCTGACTAAGGACAGCTATACTAACACAGCTTTGGCGGAAGGCGACAAGATCACCAGCGTAACTATTACCGGTTCCCAGACAGACGTAGGTTCAAGCGCCAATGTATCTAGCGATGCCGTGATTATGCGCGGTGAAGTAGATGTAACAAGCAACTACACTATTACCTATGTTGACGGTACGCTTAAGGTAACGAAGCCCGAAGAACCCGAAGAACCCGAAGAGCCCGAAGAGCCCGAAGAGCCCGAAGAGCCCGAAGAGCCCGAAGAGCCTGAAGAGCCTGAAGAGCCTGAAGAGCCAGAGGAGCCAGAAGAACCCGAAGAGCCCGAAGAACCCGAGGAGCCTGAAGAGCCAGAGAAGCCAGAAGAGCCGGAGAAGCCGGAAGAACCTGCTAAACCTGAAGAACCGACGAAGCAGGAAGAACCGGAGCAACCTGAAGAGCCACAGAAGCCGGAAGAATCGGTTAAGCCTGAGGAACCGACGAAGCAGGAAGAACCGGAAGAAGAAATTGAGATAGAAGATGAGGAAATCCCCGGGGGTTCTGCGACAGTACCTGATGATGAGCCTAAAACAACACTACCGGCTGCAGGAGAAATACCGCCAATAATATTCTATGGTGTCGGCTTATTTATGACTCTTACAGGGTATGAGGGATACAAATTAAATAAGAAGAGAAATAAAAAAAGCAAATAAACTAATAGAATAAAAAAATCAGGTAAGTAATTAAGAAATATTTAAAGAGGATAAGAACCTTGGGAAAATTTTTACCATAGCTTCTTGTCCTTTTTAAACTAATCGTTAACAATAAAAGAGTTACATTTGATTTTAAATAGCAGCAAAATGG
>CAZEYH010000226.1:0-4947 GCA_964515895.1 uncultured Clostridiaceae bacterium
TGTAGCTAGGCACCAAGCCGCCGCTAAAAAGCATCGTGAAGAATAGCAGCCAGGTAAACAGACGGCTGTGCTTAAAATTTTTCTGCGCTATTACATAGGCAAACATGGTCATGAAAGTCAGGCTCATCAGTGTACCGGTGATGGAATAAAAAATCGTCACTAAATAAGAATCTGCCAGTTGATTGCCTGTTTTAAACAAGTACCTGTATCCTTCCAGCGTCCACTCGCTGGGGAAGAAAGTATATCCGTGGTTTGCTATGCTGATCTCGCTGGATAGCGATACTATCAGGATCAACAGCATCGGAATCACGACCAGCAACGCTATAAAAAATAAAATGACGACAAACACGGCATTCCAGCCTTTAGATAGCAATGTTAGTTTGTTAATTTGTTTTACTTCTTTTGCCATAAACAAACATCCTTTCTAAATTTGCTATTAGAACATCGCACTATCCGGGTCGATCTTGTTTACGATTTTATTGACAATCAGTACTAAAACAAATCCGACTACCGATTGATACAGCCCGGCTGCCGTCGACATACCAACATTATTCAGGTATGTGAGAGCGCGATAAATATAGGTATCAATAACATCCGTCACCGGGTAGATCTTGCCTGAATTCATCGGTACATTGTAGAACAGACCAAAGTCTCCGCGGAAGATCGACGACATGGACAGGATCAATGAAATGCCTACGATGTACCGCAGATGCGGTATCGTGATATAACATGCTTGCTGGAACTTAGTCGCCCCATCGAGAACTGCCGCTTCATAATAATCGACAGAAATTGCGGAAATAACAGCTAGATATAGGACTGTTTGGTACCCCACGTTCTTCCATGCGTTGACGAATACCGACAACGAAGGCCATATCCTAGCCTGATGATACCAATTGGTCTTACCGGGCTCCCCCATCAATCTCAAGATGGAGTTCACTAATCCGTTATCCCTATGCAGAAAGGCGTTGACCACGATGGCAACCACTGCATAGGACAGAAAATAAGGCATCATATAGATTGTCTGCATGGTTTTTGCGTATCTGCCTGAACGCAATGAGCTGAGCATCAGCGCCAATGAGATCGAAATGAACAGATTAATCACTATAAAGACCAGATTATAACATACGGTATTGCGCGTGATAACCCATGCATCGGTGGTAGAGAAAAGAAATTCAAAGTTTTTCCAGCCAACAAAAGGGCTTTTAAAGATACCTTTTGTGATATTGAGGTCCTGAAATGCCATTATAAGACCACCCATCGGCACATAACAAAAAATAAGCAAATAAATAATGGTAGGTAGTGCCATCAAATAAAGAGCTACATCTTCTTTTTGAAAGGTCTTCTTTCTTTTTTTGAGTCTGGCATTCGCTCTAGTCTGCAGCATGCCTATTCCCCTTTCAACTCTCACATCATTTGAATATTTATCTGTCATGATACGAATCCACAACTATATACAAACTACCTATGCTACGGACACTATACAAACTCTAAAGTAAATATAATATTGTCAACTTACTGTATGGAAACTAATTTGAGATAGTACTTAATCTAGTAATATTATCAGTGATTTGACTGCAAGAATTTTTAAGCCTTTTCCGTGTCACTAGTTTTGTTTATGCTACTACTTTCCGTTTAGTTTTAAACACGGCGCTGTGTCGTTTAAATGCCTATATGTCAATATTTTATATAATTATTTATTTCAGATATGATTTAATAATGTTCTAATTATTAGTATAAAGAAATTTTTCCAGATTGTCAACCATTTTTTACTAGATTTTCTACATTTTCTGACCAATTTATATAACTATTCAGGAGTATAGAACGGAGTACACATATCCAAGAACCGCTTATAGTCGGCTTTGTAAGCTGTTTAAATTTCAGGAGGTTCTATCCGTGAATGGTGGTGAAGGTTATCTGGTAGTGTCATCCCAAGGGTCAGCTTTCCTTGAGTTTCTACTCCCACTTTACCAGTAATAGTTTCTTTTTAGTTTATTTTTTGACAATGCTATGATTTTATTGACTTTGGTGGTATAATATAAATATATCCATATGTTTTAGAAAGGAGGTTCCAAGCTATGAAGATATCCGATTTATTAATATCTAGTGTGAATATAACTGAAGACGATTATCATTACAAAGGGCAGTTTATTCTTAATTCCGGTGCTAAATCTATAAGTGTAGATTTAGCAGAGCTTGATAATAAAAATACTCTTTCCTATATCAAGGATTATTTTAATATTGAAGAACCAACCAATGAAATAAGAAAAAATTTAATGATAAGATTAGTTGAGAAAGCCGGTATCAGTTCAAAAATTGTTGAAGGCGAAAATTATTTTGAGAAAAAGGCCTTACGGAAGTAAAACGTCCATATATTAATTTACGTATTTAGTAATTTATTTAATCATTTATTTAGTCATATTTTTAGTTATATAATTTCACATTCAGATATGATTGTTATATTCCCCATAGTGAGTGCCATGCAATAATTCCTTAAAAACATTTAGAGCCTGCAAATTAACCAATCTGTTTTTTATTTACTCTTGGTAAAACTTGCAGGCTCTATTCATAATAATATACTGTATATTAATATAATGTATTAATGTACTACTTTAATTTAATTTCTGTTTTTTATCACAGCTTGGGCAGCAGCAAGCCTTGCAATAGGAACTCTATAGGGTGAACAAGATACATAATCCAGTCCTAGCATGTCAAAAAACTCTATAGATGATGGGTCACCGCCATGCTCACCACATACACCTAACTTTATATCAGACCTTGCACTCCTTCCAAGTTCGGTACCCATTTTTACCAGTTTGCCAACTCCTACCCTATCCAACCTGGCAGTAGGATCAAATTCAAAAATATTTTTCTGATAATACTCATCAAGAATCCTGCCTGCATCATCACGACTTAATCCATAAGCCATTTGGGTAAGGTCATTAGTACCAAAAGAGAAAAACTCGGCTTCAACAGCAATCTCATCTGCAGTTAATACAGCCCTTGGTATCTCAATCATAGTACCTACCATATACTTAAGATCAATACCTGCATCCTTTATAATCTCGTCAGCAGTTTTTACAATGATATCCTTTACAAACTTGAATTCCTTTGATTCACATATCAGAGGCACCATAATTTCCGGTACTATATCAATACCCTCTTTATGAACATTTATAGCAGCTTCAATGATAGCTCTTGTCTGCATTTCAGCGATTTCCGGGAAAACTACTGCCAGCCTACAACCTCTTAAGCCCATCATGGGATTGATCTCATGCAATCTTTTAATTCTTGACTTAAGTTCATTATATGTTATGCCCATATTTTCTGCTAATGCAATTAAATCGTCCTCTTGATCAGGTAGGAACTCATGCAAAGGCGGATCAAGAAGCCTTATAGTTACCGGGTATCCCTTCATTGCGCGGAATATTCCTTCAAAGTCCCCTCTCTGCATTGGTAATAATTTGTCTAGCGCCTTTCTCCTCTGTTCCTCATTTTCAGCAACAACCATCTGTCTGAATATAAAAATTCTGTCTGCTTCAAAAAACATATGCTCTGTGCGGCAAAGGCCAATTCCTTCTGCGCCAAATTTAATTGCTTGGGTAGCATCATTAGGTGTATCGGCATTAGTCCTTACTTTCAATCTTCTAATACCGTCTGCCCAACTCATAAGTGTGGCAAAATCTCCTGTTAATTCAGGTTCTACTGTAGGTAATTTTCCTCCATAAATATTCCCAGTAGATCCATCCAGAGAAATCCAATCCCCTTCAACATATTTATTTCCATTTTTATCAATAAAGTACTTTTCTTCTCCGTTAATTTTTATTTCACTACAGCCGGCCACACAACATTTTCCCATTCCTCTAGCAACAACAGCAGCATGGGATGTCATCCCGCCACGCCCTGTAAGAATACCTTTAGCCACATTCATCCCTTCAATATCTTCAGGAGATGTCTCAAGACGAACTAGTAAAACACTTTCTTCCCCGTTATCATATGCATTAACTGCATCTGCAGCAGAAAAGTATATCTTACCGGTACCGGCCCCCGGAGAAGCAGGTAATCCTTTAGCTATTGGAACTGCTTTTTTCAATGCCTCTGGCTCAAAATTAGGATGAAGAAGTGCATCTAATTGCCTTGGGTCAACCTTCATAAGTGCTTCTTCCTTTGTTACCATGCCTTCATTTACTAAATCTACCGCGATTTTTAATGCTGCGGCAGCAGTCCTTTTTCCGTTTCTAGTCTGTAACATAAACAATTTGCCTTTTTCTATAGTAAACTCCAAATCCTGCATGTCCTTATAATGCTTTTCAAGAATATCAGCAATTTCAAGAAACTGATTATAAACTTCTGCATTAACTTCCTTTAAAAGCTCGATAGGTTCAGGGGTTCTAATGCCGGCAACTACATCCTCTCCCTGAGCATTCATAAGAAACTCCCCATAAAGCTTCTTTTCACCGGTAGACGGATTTCTGGTAAAGGCTACACCTGTTCCCGAGTCATTACCCATATTGCCATAAACCATCTCCTGTACATTAACTGCCGTACCCCAATCTCCGGAAATATCATTAATTCTTCTATAAATTATTGCCCTAGGGTTATCCCATGAACGGAAAACTGCTTTTACAGCTTCCATTAGCTGTTCTTTTGGGTCTTGAGGAAAATCAAAACCTTTTTCCTTTTTATATAGTTCCTTATATCTTTTAACAACTTCTTTAAGATTATCTGCTGTCAAATCTGTATCAAGTTCAATTTTGTTTTCTTTTTTTACATCAGTAAGTATATTTTCAAACTTATCTTTTTCAATCTCCATAACAACATCGCTAAACATCTGGATAAACCTTCTATAACTGTCATAAGCAAATCTTGGATTTTCAGTAAGTTTAGCTAGTCCCTCAACTACTGTATCATTAAGACCCAGATTTAATATTGTATCCATCATACCGGGCA
>CAZEYH010000227.1:0-4941 GCA_964515895.1 uncultured Clostridiaceae bacterium
TGTCATTAATAAAATTCTTTTTTTTGCACAATTTAATAATAACTTGTTTTCTGCTATCAAACCTAATATTATATTAATGAGGAGGGTTAGTATATGTACAGACATGTGCATCACTTTAAAATAGAATCCGTTTTGATACGCGGTCATTACCATCGTCTAGTTGGATATACTGAATATTTTATTGGTGCAGGCAGATTTCATTTTCATTTTTATTCAGGGGTCTCCACATATACAGATCATACTCATTATTTTTCAGGTATAACAGGTCTTCCTATAAAAACCGAAAATGGTCATATACATAAAATGGAAGGCCTGTTAGAAATAAATAATTTTCATGAGCACAAGTTCTCAGGTCATACCTTTGAGGAAATTTCCTATTCTAAGGGAAATGAAACAAGTGAAGCCCTTATTTAAGGGACTTATTCCTCATAATTCATACCTGCTTCCAGTGCTTCTATTTCCTCCGGTATCATGTAATGTTTCCTTTCAGGAAGGATATGCCTTAATGCTTCAATAAAATTTTCCTTTGAAACAATGTTCGTCTTTGCAATTAATTTTCCAAGTAGAATAATATTTGCATAAGTTTGATTTCCCATATCAGATGCCATCATAGTAGCAGGAATCTGATATGCTTCAAAATCAGTACGTACCGGTTTTTTAGAAACAAGAGAACTATCAATTAAAACAAGACCTCCAGATATAACTGCTTTTTCAAACTTGTCTAATGATGGTCCATTCATTACTATCAATGTAGTCGCACTATTTAAAATCGGTGAACCTACTGGCTCATCGGATATAATAACATGACAGTTAGCCGTTCCACCTCTCATTTCAGGTCCATAAGACGGTAACCATGATACATGTCTGCCTTCCAACATTCCCGCATAAGCAAGAATTCTACCTGCCGATAATATGCCCTGTCCACCAAAGCCAGATATGATGATTTCTTGATGTGTTGTCATCATTACACCTCCAAATCCTTGCCCTTAAAGTTTCCAAGGGTATATACAGGTACCATATTATCCTTAATCCATGACAAAGCTTTAATAGGATTCATTCCCCAATTTGTAGGGCAAGAAGATAACACTTCAACTATAGAAAATCCCTTGTTTGATAATTGTACCTGAAAGGCTTTCTTTATTGCCTTTTTTGCATTTATTATATTCTTAATATCATGTGTAGATACTCTTTCAATGTATACTGCACCATCAGTAGTAGCTAATAATTCGCACACTTTGATAGGAAAGCCATGTAATTCTGCTTTACGTCCATAAGGAGTAGTAGTTGTAACCTGATCCAATAAAGTTGTAGGAGCCATTTGTCCTGATGTCATGCCGTAAATAGCATTATTCACGAATATTGTGGTTATCTTTTCACCTCTTGCCGCAGCATGAACAATTTCAGCAGTACCTATAGCTGCAAGGTCACCATCTCCCTGATAAGTAAAAACAACATTATCAGGATTAGTTCTTTTTATCCCTGTTGCTACAGCGGGAGCCCTTCCATGAGCAGCTTGCGCCATATCAAAGTTAAAATATTCGTAATTATTATAGCTACATCCTACAGATGCAACACCTACAGTCTTACCCTCTATACCTAATTCATCTATAACTTCAGCTATAAGCCTGTGTATAATTCCATGAGTACACCCGGGGCAATAGTGCATTGATGTATCTTTGAGGGCACTCGGTCTTTTAAAAACAGTCTTCATTGCTATTCCCTCCCTCAGTTTTAAGCGTTTTAAGAATTTCCTTTATTTTGTCAAGGATTTCCTGCTGTGTAGGAAGCATTCCGCCCATTCGGCCATAGAAATAGGTCTCATTTTTTCCGTTAAGCGCAAGCCTTACATCTTCAACCATTTGTCCACCATTGAGCTCAACAGTCAAAAATGCCTTTGGTACATCAGCATATTTTTCAAATGCTTCATTTGGGAAAGGCCACAAAGTAATAGGTCTTATAAGTCCGACCTTAATTCCTTCCTTCTCAGCCATTTTTATAACGTTCTTTACAATTCTTGCTACAGTTCCAAAAGCTGATATAATAATATCGGCATCTTCGCAGTTGAAAACTTCGACTCTTACTTCCTTTTCCGCAATTTCTTTATATTTTTCCTGAAGCTTTTGATTATGTTTTTCTAGTACTTCAGGATCTATATAAATAGATGTTACAACATTATTATCTCTTTTCATATTAGTTCCGGTAACAGCCCAACTTTTATCTACATCAGCTATTTCCTCTTTTTCTTTGAATTCTACAGTTTCCATCATTTGACCTAATATGCCGTCACCCATTATCATTGAAATTATCCTATACTTATCAGCAATATTAAAAGCTTCAACAGTTAATTCATATAACTCCTGCACGCTGCAAGGAGCCAATACAACCATTTTATAATCTCCGTGTCCTCCACCTTTAACAGCCTGAAAATAATCACATTGTGCCGGAAGTATTCCTCCTAAACCCGGGCCGCATCTTACAATGTTTACCACAACCGCCGGCAACTCTGCACCAGATATATAGGAAATACCTTCCTGTTTTAAACTGATTCCGGGACTGGATGATGATGTCATAACCCTTGCTCCTGCTGCTGCCGCCCCATATACCATATTAATAGCAGCTATTTCACTTTCAGCTTGAAGAAATGTACCACCTATCTTTGGCATTTTTTTAGCCATATAATGAGCAACTTCAGTTTGAGGAGTTATCGGATAACCGAAATAAAACCTGCACCCTGCTCTTAAGGCAGCTTCAGCTATTACTTCATTTCCTTTCATTAATTGTTTTTCTCTCATGTGTTTAATCCCCCCCTTATTTTTCAACCTCTATAACACAGTCCGGGCATATTGTTGCACAAAAAGCACAACCAATGCACTTCTCCATTTCAGTTACTCCTGCAGGGTGAAAACCTTTTGAATTTAGTACGTCTTCTTTCATTACGACTATTTTTTTAGGACAAACTGTTGTACATAATTTGCAACCCTTACATTTTTCTTCATCAAAAATAACTCTAGCCATAATAACCTCTCTTCAACACATTAAAATTTTCTAGTATAGATCGCTTTTTTCAATTATAAAACTCTTTCTATATATTTTCAAGTTTTATTACATATGTACGTGGATTTTTCTCCTACCTCTAACCCCCAACCTCTCACCAATATATTTCTCACTTCTCACCTCTCACATCTACTCTCTATCCTCTGGCCTCTGTTCTCTGACCTCTGCCTTTTCCCATGGCAACCTAATCATTTTTTCCATGCAAAGCATATCGCCGAAATTATTACTATCTTTTAATCTATTTACATCTTGAAGTACTTTGTTAAATCCACTTATAAAAGTAATTGGAACACCTAATCTATCTGCAGCCTTCCCTATGATGTTATTACCCTCTAATATTTCATTAGCTGATGTTTCATCCAATAAATTAGTATTATTTACAATTCCGGTTATTTTAAGACCAGAACAATTTTCTATGCTGTAAAACATTTCTTCGATTTTTTCAACTGTATTTGTCATAGGCCGTTTTATATTTACAACAAATAAATGCTGATAATCATCTTCTAAAAATTCTTCCTTATATCTGGAAATTGCAGTAGCTCCAAGATCATCTCCGCCTACATCAAAAACAACCTTGTATTCCTTATTTTCAAACAATGTATTTATTTCTGCAGGTAACGCAGGTACATCAACATTAGTATTGGCATATAGAGGCACAATGACTCTTATTCCCTTGTTTTCCAAGCAGTTTTTTACATCAGCTGTACGAAAATATGGATTTACTATATCAAAATCAACTATAGCCGTTTTATAGCCCAATTCATTTAATCTTAGTGCATAATTTACTGCTACCTCAGTTTTTCCACTTCCAAAATGGCCTGTAAAAATGCTTATCCGTTTCGAGTACATATATTTTTACCTCATTTCATATTAATTCTTTCTAATATTTTAATAAATCTTTTACTACCTCACCAGCAATTATTAGACCTGCAACAGAAGGAACAAACGAGATGCTTCCAATAATATTTCTATTAGTATTTTCACCATATTGTCTGCTAATGCTCCCATGGTACTGTCCATCTTCATTCTCACTATCCTCATCATTTTTACCATATTGGTACTTTATCTTTGCTTTAATCGGCTTTTCAGTAGAATAAACCACCTTGAGAGACTCAATTCCTCTTCTTTTTAGTTCTTTTCGCATAACCTTTGAAAGAGGACATACAGATGTACTGTATATGTCGGACACTGTGAATTTTAATGGGTCAATTTTGTTTCCCGCACCCATACTGCTGATAATAGGTATTCCTATTTTTTTTGCTACTAAAATCAGCTCTGTTTTACTAGATACAGTATCTATTGCATCCACAATATAATCATAATCAGCTTGTACCAATATTTCTGCATTAGCTTCTGAAAAGAACACTTGATAAGTAGTTACTTTTACTTCAGGATTTATATCCAATATTCTTTCTCTCATTACTTCTACTTTAGGTCTTCCAATAGTACTTATAGTGGAATGAATTTGCCTATTAATATTTGTTATATCTACACAATCATGATCAATAAGAACTAATGAACCTACACCTGCCCTAACAAGCCCTTCGACAGCAAAAGAACCTACTCCGCCTATTCCAAACACTGCTACTCTACTTCCCTTGAGTTTTTCTAAACCCTCTTTTCCTATTAATAATTCCATTCTTGAAAACTGATGCATCGTCTCCACCTTTGCCTTTTATCACTAGCCTAATTCTTTTATTCTAATAAATAAAATATACATCAAAACAATGTCTAGTACAAGGTATAAAAGTAATTCCTCCAATAACCCAGATTATTGGCATTTCTTAAATAAGATAAAATATGACACTATACAGTTATTTTTTTAAAAAAGTTTTTTCTGCATATTGACTTGATACATTAATTTGTGATAACTTTAACACAATGGGC
>CAZEYH010000228.1:0-4935 GCA_964515895.1 uncultured Clostridiaceae bacterium
TTCTCCATCCAGCATTTCAATTTAATGGTGAAGAACTAGGTTTTTGGGTAGCTAAATTTTCAGCTTCAGCTTCAGATTTAGTCACAGGATGTTCTGCAAGCATTAATAATAGTAATGAATCTTTAATTGTTAAAATAGCACCAAATGAACCAATATGGGTATGTGTTAATAATAACGCTTCTTTTAGAATTAGCTCATTAATGAAAGAAAAAACAAATATCTATGGATGGTTTCCAAGTGAACTTGATAGTCACTTGATGAAAAGTGTGGAATGGGGTGCCATTGCCTATTTATCGGTTTCAAAATTTGGAGCAAATGATGAAGTTTGGAATAATGCATATATAAATCTTGTTACTGGGTGCTCTAGCATAAGTGTTGATGGAGAAGATGAATCATCTTGCATTACATTTGAAACGGAAAATGGTCAAAAAGCTAGCACTACCCATAATATTTATGGAATTTATGATATGAGTGGAAGTGCTTGGCATGCAACAATGGCAAATTATAATAAAATTTCCAGACTTAGTAATTTCGATGATTTATTAGCAACTTTAGAACTTAAATACATAAATAGGTATACTACTTCTATTGATGACTTATTAGGTGGCAGTGGTATGGATTATAAGAAAAATAGATATGGTGATGCTATTTATGAAACGAGTTTTAATGCAAGTAGATACAACGGAAGTGAATGGAGCGGTCTTTCTAATGGATCTTGGTATAATGACCGCTCATACTTGGCAACTACAAACGCTCCTTGGATTAGTAGGGGAGGATATTATAGTAGTAATATAGCAGCAGGTTTATTTGTTATAAGTCAAAGTACTGGTGGACAGGGTACTACAGATACATGGCGTCCTATATTAACCCCACTTAAATAATAGAAAGGATTTAAATGAGCAAAACTAAAAAGATAAATACAATTTTATTATTGCTAATATTAATATTATTTATAACAATAATATCTTTTAGTTTTGCAGCTTTTACTACTAGAATTACTAATTCTGAAACAACCTCTACTTTAATTACAGGATCAGGAGTAATGCAAATAACCTTTGAAGGAGGAGAGCATTTAAATGCACCAGATATTGTTCCAAGTAATGATCCATTTGTAACCAAAACATTTACCTTAACTGGAAAAAACTCAACCGCTGAAATAATGAACTATCACTTAATTTTAAATATGGAAACAAATACATTTAGAGATAGTGGACTTGCATATACATTAAGTTCTAATAATGTAAATAATAATGGTAAAACAGTACCTTCTAAAACTGATATAACCGGAATTAAAACTGGAGAAAGAGAAATATTTCTAGGAAACGGTTATTTTGAAGGAACAAATATCGAAGATAAAGTACATTCATATACTTTAAAATTATATTTTCCTTTAATTGAAAACTTTGACCATACTATAGATCAAAATAAAGAATTTAGTGCCAAAATAGAAATTAAAGAAGGAGAAGTGTATCCTGGATACAATCATGAAAAAGGAGTAAATCATCCAGTTCTATTTACTGGAATGACACCTATAAAATGGGATGGAACAACCGAGGTAGAGACAACCGAAGATGACCCATCTTGGTATGACTACAATGAAAAAAGATGGGCAAATGCAAAATCACTTGACGGATCATACTGGGTTTGGATACCTAGATATGCATATAAGATAGAGACTTGCTATCACACATCAGGAGAAGATTGTTATAACTTAACTGGTAAATATGCTGGAGATATCAATGTTAAATTTTTAAAAAGTACTACAAACATAGCCGAAGATAACACAGTAATTGAAAGTACTGGTTATGAAGCTCATGTTAAAGATACCTCAACGCATTATTTTCTTCATCCTGCCTTTCAATTCAATGGCGAAGAACTCGGGTTTTGGATGGCTAAGTTTGAACCAAGTGTAGCTGATCAAAATAGTGATTGTTATGTCAATCCTAGCACTACTAATTGTAATAAATCAACTTTGATTCCAAAAATTATTCCTAATGCAATATCTTGGAGATATGTTAATGTTTATAATACATTCGAAATATCTCTTAACTTAAAAAACAAAAACGAAATATATGGATGGACACCTAAAGAAGTTGATAGTCATACTTTTACGAATGAAGAGTGGGGAGCAGTAGCATATTTATCGGCTTCTCAATATGGATCCGATAGTGAGGTTTGGGTTAATTCTTATCATGAATATAAAACAGGCTGTGCTGGTTCTCACCAAGATTCATTTGATGAAACAGTTTGCAACGAATATCATACTGTAAATGGACAAAAAGCAAGCACTACCCATAATATTTATGGAGTATACGATATGAGTGGCGCTTCCTATGAACGCACTATCGGAAATTATAATAATTTAATCGGAAATTCAGGATTTTCTAATAATTATGAAATAGCAAGTATAGAAAATAAATATATTACAAGGTATTATACTTCTCCTGAAAATATGATAAATAACTTTGGAATGGATTATGATTCTAAAATTTACGGTGATGCTGTATATGAAACTAGTTATGATGCTGCTAGATCTCATGGTAGTCAAGAAGGATGGATAGGCAATGTAACAAATTCTTGGAATAATGATTATACTCAACTATTAACGGTCAATGGACCATGGTTTGCTCGAGGTGGCGATACAATTAGTGCCTCAGGCACAGAAGCTGGATTATTCCATTTCCATTCTAGCACCGGTTATGCTGCTAAATATCATACTTTTCGCCCAGTTTTAACCCCACTTAAATAAAAGAAAGGACCTAAATGAGCAAAACTAAAAAGATAAATACAATTTTATTATTACTAATACTAATATTATTTATAACAATAATATCTTTTAGTTTTGCTTATTTTAATACTAGAATAACTAATAATGAAACAAATACAACAATAGAATCAGGCTCAGGTATTATGGAAATAACTTATAGTAGTGGAGATGTAATAAATGTACCAAATATTTTTCCAGATATTAATCCTTTTATAACAAAGGAATTTACTGTATCAGGAAAAAACTCTAATCCAACTAGAATATGTATTATCACTTAATTTTAGTATTAGATGAAAATACTTTTAGAAGTAGTGCTCTTACCTATACACTTCAATCAATTAATCAAGATAATAACGGTTATTCTGTACCTGAAATTATATCTCAAACTGGAATAAAAACAGGAGAAAGAGAAATCTTTCTAGGTAACGGAATGTTTACACCAACTAATAATGAAAATAAAGTACATTCATATACTTTAAAGTTATACTTTCCTAAAATAGAACACTTTGAACATGGAATTGATCAAGGAAAAATATTTAAAGCACATATAGAAACAAGAGAAGGAAAAGTATACCCTGGATATAACGAAGAAAAAGGAGTAAACCACCCAGTACTTTTTACTGGAATGACTCCAGTAAAATGGGATGGAATAACTGAAATTAAAACTACAGAAGATGATCCAGACTGGTATGATTATGATGAGAAAAGATGGGCAAATGCAAAATCACAAGATGGCTCATACTGGGTCTGGATACCAAGATATGCTTATAAGATAGAGACTTGTTATCATACATCAGGTGAAGATTGTTATAACTTAACTGGTAAATATGCTGGAGATATCAATGTTAAATTTTTAAAAAGTACTACAAATATTACTGAAGATAACACTATTATAGAAAGTTCTGGGTATGTACCTCATGTAAAGGATACATCTATGCACCATTTTCTTCATCCTGCCTTTCAATTCAATAGTGAAGAATTAGGTTTTTGGGTGGCTAAGTTTGAACCAAGTACAGTTGAAGGAGTAGCAACAGGAACAGGTTCATGTAATGAAAGTGATAATACAAACGAAAAAACCATAAAAATAGTACCTAATGATAAGCCTTGGAGATGTGTATCAATGCTAAATGTTTTTGAAGTTGTAACTAATATGAAACACCAATTAAATATTTACGGATGGTTATCCTCTGAAATTGATCCTCATATAATGACAAACCATGAGTGGGGAGCAGTAGCTTATCTATCTAAATCGAAATATGGAGCAGAATCTGAAATATGGAATAATTCTTATCATTACTATCAGACAGGGTGCTCTGGCTCTTCAGTTGATTCTGCAAGTACAACTACTTGCACAGAATACCATACAGAAAACGGTCAAAAAGCAAGTACTACACACAATATTTATGGAATTTATGATATGTCAGGTGGAGCATGGGAGAGAGTAATGGCTAATTATAATAAACTGACAGGTAGTAGTGGATTTACTAATGAAGATATGCACTTAATCGAACCTAAATATTTTACAAAATATATTACTAAACCAGAAGACATGTTTAATGAATATGGAATGGATTTTGATTTAACTATCTATGGGGATGCAGTATATGAAACAAGTTTTGATCCTCGAAAACATTATGGAGATTCAACAGAAGGAAATGTTTATGGAAGTTGGTATCAAGATAATTCTAATATGCCCCGTTTAAACTATCCTTGGTTTTATAGAGGCGGAAGAGCCACATATGACACACCTGCAGGAATATTCAACTATTATTCAGCTCATGCAGGCTTGAGTTCCGTTGATTCATTTAGATTAACTTTATCACCGATATAAATTAAAAGTTGTTTTTAATTATATTTAAAATCACATAAAATTAAATTAATTATATTGTTTATTATAATTTTCTAATGTATACTTATAGTAGGAGAACTTAGATGATAACAAACAATAAAATAGCGATTTATCAAATTTTATTTATTACTTTAATTGTTATTAGTATTATTGGTATCAGCTATGCAGCATTTATACTAAGAATAGTAGGCTCAGAAAAAGGAACAACTCTCTCTTCTGGCTCCAGAACAGTCGAAATAAATTACGACGGTGGTCCTGCTATAAATGGGAAATTACAACAACATTGTTGGAATAAGCGGTTTTACAACCGAAGAAATGT
>CAZEYH010000229.1:0-4876 GCA_964515895.1 uncultured Clostridiaceae bacterium
AGAACACCTTTATTCAACCCTAATATTTTTGAAGGATTAAGACACATTTTTTGCACTACTTGCTCAAGAGTGAGTATTCCGGGTTCAACTAAATGTGTTATTACTAGAGGCAGAGCCGTTTCAAAACCTACCATGCCATTTGCGGCATTGTTGAACTCAACATTCTTTTCATCGATATGGTGAGGTGCATGATCAGTTGCTATTATATCAATTGTACCATCCCTTAAACCTTCAATTACGGCCTTTACATCTTTTTCTGTCCTAAGAGGGGGATTTACCTTCGCCATAGTATTAAAGCCTTCACAGGCCTCTTCTGTTAATGAAAAATAATGGGGACATGTTTCAGCAGTTACCTTTACACCTCTTTTTTTTGCATTACGTATAAGATCTACAGAAGCTTCGGTACTTACATGAGCAATATGAATGTTTGTATTTATGTATTCTGCAAGCAGAATATCCCTTGCAACCATTGAAGATTCAGCAACAGAAGGAATCCCTTTTAACCCCATAATTGTAGATTGATAACCTTCATTCATTACACCATTATCTACCAATTCCAGATCTTCACAATGGGAAATTATTGTAGTATCAAACATGGATGAGTATTGAAGAGCTTTTTTCATCAAAGAAGAATCTGTAACCGGATTACCGTCATCAGATAATGCAACTGCTCCTGCAAACTTTAATTCACCTATCTCAGCTAGTTCTTCGCCTTTTAATCCTTTGGTTATAGCACCTATAGGATATATGTTGACAAATGCCTCTTGTCTAGATTTATTACTAATGTACTTAATGACTGATTCACTGTCGATAGGGGGATTTGTATTAGGCATACATGCAATAGAAGTAAAACCTCCTACTGCAGCACTTGCTGAACCGGTTTCAATATCCTCTTTATATTCATAACCAGGATCCCTTAGATGGCAATGAGCATCAACAATCCCTGGTATTACATATTTTCCTGTTGCATCTATTAAATCGAAATCTGTACCGGACATTTCAATGTCTTTTCTTATTTCCTGAATTTTGCCTTCTTCTATTACAATATCAAAAATACCATTTCTTCCTGTCCTAGCATCTACAACATGTCCATTTTTAATTAACAGCTTCACTCATACCACTCCTTCGCGTTAAAAGGTATAAAAGTGCCATTCTTATTGCTACACCATTTGTAACCTGTTCGTTAATGAGAGACTGTTCTCCGTCAATTACTGAAGTAGTAAGTTCTACTCCTCTGTTCACAGGCCCCGGATGTAAAATAATAGCATCTTCTTTAGCCAACATCAAACGTTTTTCATCTAAGCCAAAAAACCTAGCATATTCTCTTATAGTAGGGAATAAGCCTTTTTTCTGTCTTTCTTTTTGTATTCTCAATCCCATAACTACATCAGCATCTATTAAAGCTTCCTGTACTGTACTATAGACCTTTGCTCCTGTCTTTTCCATAAAAGGAGGCAATAAAGTTGCGGGTCCTGCTACAGAAACTTCTGCTCCAAGCTTTACCATTCCCCATATATTACTTCTTGCTACTCTACTATGATAAATATCTCCGATAATAGCTACTTTAAGACCCTTTATACTGCCTTTTGCCTCTCTTATAGTATATATATCTAGTAAAGCTTGTGTAGGATGCTCATTCATTCCATCACCTGCATTAATGACTGAAGCTTCTACATTATTTGCCAATAGTTTTGCAGAACCTGACATAGGATGCCTTATAATTATGACATCTGTACCCATTCTATCTATTGTCTTTCCCGTATCAACAAGAGATTCTCCTTTTTGCACACTGCTAACATTTGATGAAATATTTGCTGAACTTGCTCCCATGTACTTAGAGGCCAATTCAAAAGATAACCTTGTTCGAGTGCTGTTTTCATAAAATAAAGTAACAATTGATTTACCTTGCAGATGTGGAGTTCTTTTATTGTTTGAGGTTAATATCATTTTCATTGTCTTTGCAGTATCTAGAATATATTCAATTTCATCCGCAGAAAGGTCTTTTAGTCCCAATAAATCTTTTCTTTTAAGACTCATGCTCTCCCATCCTCTTTTCAAAGTATAGTTTTGCTCATTTATTTTCAAAAAAATAGTAAGGATCGAAATCCTTACTATTTACTCCGAAGCATTAGCTATTACCTCGTTGAGTTATAGTAACCTTATCTACCCCATCTATTTCAGTTAGTAAAACATTAACTAATTCATTTCGAGAGGTAGGGACATTTTTTCCTATATAATCTGCCCTTATAGGTAACTCCCTATGGCCTCTATCGATTAATGCTGCCAACTGTATCATTTTAGGTCTTCCAAGGTCCATTATTGAATCTATAGCTGCCCTTACAGTTCTCCCAGTATATAAAACGTCATCTATAAGTATAATTACTTTATCATTAACAGGAAAATATATTTCAGTAGCATTAACAACAGGATGCTCGGCTAGCATACTTAAATCATCTCTATAAAAAGTTATATCTAATATGCCAACGGAAACAGGTTCTTTTTCAACTTCAACAATTTTTTTGGCTATTCTTTTGGCAAGAGGCACGCCTCTTCTTTGTATACCTATAAGCACTACATTATCTACACCTTTATTTCTTTCAATTATTTCATGTGCTATCCTCGAAATAGCCCTTGTTATTTCAGTTTCATCCATTATTTTCGCTTTTTCATACATTTTCTACACTCCTGATATCAAGAAGTTTTCTTCGTTTATGACTTAGATACCGAAGCAACTTTTCTTATTCTCTATCCATAAGCACTCTTTTTAACCTTAAAAAAGCTTCCGGCAAAGATTGCAAGAAGCATAACTGTTAGCAATAAACTAAATATCTACAATAACACATATACCTTTGCAGTCTCACAGGACTTACTTAAAAGGATCTAACGTAATTCCATAATATAATATCATATTATGGAATTATTGTCTATAGCATTTTTCGACATGGGCGCATTTTTTGTACATGATCCATATGCTCATTTTCTATCCATCCACTCTAAGTTTATCCAATAACATCTTAAAATCGTCGGGAATTTCTGCTTTAAACTCCATATACTCACCGGTAACAGGGTGGTTGAATCCGAGTAATACTGCATGAAGTGCCTGTCCCGTTATTCCATATCTGTAATCTCTACCTTTTCCTCCGTATACTTTATCCCCGATTATCGGATGACCAATATATGACATATGTACACGTATTTGATGAGTTCTCCCTGTTTCGAGTCTTAATTCTACATATGTAGCACTTTTAAATCTTTCAAGTACGTTGAAATGTGTTATTGCTTCTCTTCCGTTTTTCGTATCAACAGTCATTTTTTTTCTATTAACAGGGTGCCTTCCTATAGGAAGATTAATTTTCCCGGTGTTTTCTTTTATCACTCCCTTAACAAGTGCAATATAAACTCTTTTTATACAACGTGCTTTAAGACAACGGGAAAGATTTTCATGGACTTCATTATTCTTTGCTACAATCAGGATACCGGAAGTATCTTTATCCAATCTATGGACAATACCCGGTCTTATATTACCACCTATGTTGGAAAGATTTTCACCGCAATAGTTCATAAGAGCATTAACCAAAGTACCGGAATAATTTCCTGCAGCAGGGTGTATAACCATTCCTTTAGGCTTATTTATAATTAATATGGAATTATCTTCATATATAATATCTAAATCAATATTTTCCGGAGTAATAACGAATTCTTTCTTTTCAGGTATAGCTACACTAACTTCATCCCCTGATTTAAGTTTATAGTTGGCTTTAACAGGATTATTATTAACAAGGACAAGTTTGCTATTGATTAGTTTTTGTGCATATGTCCTGGAAAATTCCTCAAGTTCTTCTGCAAGCCAAGAATCTATTCTTATATTGCCTTTATCTGATACAAGCCTTATCCATTCACTCATTTCAATCTCTTATCGCTCACCTCTATGGATTCTCATTTATCAATCTCTCACTTCCAAAAAACAGCTTCTAATTCACATCAGGTTCTTGATAGAAAAATAGTATAAATATTGCCAGGATAATTGTTCCTATAACTATAAACATGTCTGCAACATTAAATGTTGGAAAATTATAAGAACCAAAATGGAAATCCAGAAAATCAGCAACACTACCCTTCAAAATTCTATCAATTAAATTACCTATTGCACCACCAAGAATAAAAGACAAGGAAAGTTTTAACATGCGATTTTCTGTCTTAAATAAAATATAACCCATGATAATGGAGAGTATAATGGTTGATATTATAAAAATATATCTCTTGTTTTGCAATATGCCCCAGGCAGCACCTTTATTTTCATGGTATGTAATATAAAAAAAATTATCAATTACCGGTATTAATTCATTATACTTTACATTTTTGATAATCAAATATTTACTTATTTGATCAATTGTTGCAATTAACACTATTATAATAATCCAGATTATATTTCCCATAGTTTATCCCCTTATTCAGTAATATACCACTCGATTATATCATTATACTCATTCCACATATGAGGGTCAAGGTTCCCTCTAATACTCTTATTATAAAAAACTGCATCTTTATAAAAATATAGCCCAATATATGGAACTTCATCATCGATAATACCTTTCATTTGTTTAAATAATAATTTTCTGACCTCATAATCACTTTCAGAAAATATACGGCTTATAAGACTATTTACCTGTTCGTTATTGTAACCTGCAATATTTGAAGCTATTGGATTATTTGTATAAAAATAATAGGGCATATAAGGAGTTGAAAACAAATATGATATGTCCGGAAAAGGTGGAACTGTACATCCCAATAGAGCTATATGATATCTTTTTCCATTAACAAGTTTTAATACATCTTCCCATTTTGCTTTATGAACAGTAGCATTAATACCTATTTC
>CAZEYH010000230.1:0-4873 GCA_964515895.1 uncultured Clostridiaceae bacterium
CAAAATTTTTAGCTGAAAAACCATTGCAAGGAAGTATCCCAGCTAATTTTAAAGCTATTTATTATTCACATACCGGCAAAGCTATTCCTGTTGAAGTTCAAATTAGTGAAATTATCTATTTTGACAGACCTGCAATCTCCTATGTTTTAAATGATATTTCTGATAAAATTGATTTAAATAAAGAATTAGAAAACTATAAACTAAAATCGGATGAAAGTGACAGATTAAAATCATCTTTCTTGGCAAATTTATCACATGAAGTAAGAACACCTCTAAATACAATATTAGGTTTTGCCGAACTTTTGGCAGAGCCCGATCTCAACAAAAATGAAAAAGATGAATATCTGTTTTTAGTAAGAGATAGCGGGCGTTCATTAATTAATCAAATTAATAATATGATTGATTTTGCTAAAATAGAAGCAGGTTTAATAAATTTAAAAATTGACTCATATAATATTGAAACTCTCTTTCATCATCTCCATGAATATGCAAGCGAAGAATTTTTTAACAGAGAAGATATAAAACTTTACTTTGAATTACCTGAAGAGATATCAAATAACAATATTGTTACAGATAGATATAGATTAAAACAGATATTAAAAATATTTTTGTCTAATGCTCTTCAACATTCAAAAAAAGGGGTTGTTGAAGTTGGCGTATATTTACGTGCTCCTGAGCTTTATGAATTTTATGTAAGAGACACAGGAATAGGTATTCCTGAACATAAACACGCCCAAATTTTTGAAAAGTTTAGACAAGTTGATGATGAAAACATCAAAAGTTTTAGCGGAATGGGAATTGGATTATCAATTGCATCACGACTAATTCAGTTTTTAGGTGGACACCAATGGGTGGTTTCTAAACCGGGTACAGGTTCCGATTTTAGATGTGTGATACCCGATTCTGTTCATAAAATACATTCGCCACGAATGCAAGTTTCAACAGGTCCTTCAACTTTAATAAATAAAGTTATGGTTATTTCACCATCTTTTACCATATATTCAAATTTAAGCAAAGATTCTAAACCTATTAACTATCAAGTTTTTTGGGCTCAAAATGCACCAGAGATGAAAGCCATGCTTCTATCAAATAAAATAAAAGTTGTTTTAATAGATATTGATGAAATTACTTTTTGGCATGAAATTGTTAACTCAATAAAAGAGATTGATAAAGATATTCCTCTAATTGGTTTGTCTAACACAATAGATGCCAAACGTAAAGAGAGATTAATAACCATGGGACTTTCTAATGTTTTGAAAAAGACTATAAATATTCCTATATTAATTAATATTTTAGAAAGGAATGAGTCGCCTCAGCTTAATTTGTTAACATCAATTTTCAATAAAAATTAGAAATAAAAAAACAAACTTACTTTTACTTATGAAAAAATCCCTTTGAGTATCTATTTCTCAAAGGGATTTTCATTAAACTTATTTTTATCTTCATAGTAGTTGCCCGAAGTTGGTCGAGGTGGCAACACGTCTTTATCACCACCGCCTCCTAAATCGGGCGGGGTATTTTCAGAGGTAGCCAAAAATACTAACTCTCGGTCTATAGTTACTAAATTTATCTTGGGTGATATATATGTTTTCTTCAATTTCATAATAAAAATTACTGCAAAGATAAAGCCATTATTATTTTAATAACAACTTTTCTGTAAAAATATTATTATTGTCTTTAGTTATTCTAACAAAATAAACTCCAGCACTTAAATTCATTATAATATTTTCACCTACATTTAAACTTCCATTTTTTACAATATTACCTGAAATAGTAACAATTTCATAATCACACTTTTCTAACTCTTCTACAAAGATTTTAATATTAGAATCTTCGACAAACAGTTGTATGAAATTATTTTCAACTACTTTAGGAATTTGTGTACCAATACCATCTGCAGGAAAAGTTAATTTGAATCTGTCGTTTGTAAAACCAACTTGCTCCAAGTTAAAAGTATAATCTTGCTCAATAATATTAATAGTATTTTGCTCAACTAAGTCCGTTAGCAATATTTCATCATAACCAGTATTATTTTTATCTAAAAACAAAGTGTATTCTCCTTTTTTAAGAGTTTTGATACCAACTTCAACCTCTTGTTCTTCATCTTTAATTGGCAAGCCATTAATAACTAATTTTTCATTGCCTGCTAAAGTAAATAATTCAACATTACTTTCAGTACCAATCAGCTTTTCTGTATCATACTTATCTATTCCTTGAGTTGCCGATTTATCAAAGGTAATAGCAAGCTGGTCGCTGCTATTATTTCCTGTGACAGAAAGCTTAATATGATATGCTTCCTTTTTGGAATATTTTAAAAAGTTGTCTCTATTTTCAGTCATTGCGCTTGGTGTAAATTCAAAATTTCCACCCTCTTTATTTGTTTTAACTTTTACAACAAATCCATGGTTAGATGGAATTAATCCGTTTAAATCGTTTGTTCCGATTTTAGATTCACCATTATAAGCAGAATATCCTCTATTTGACGGCATCCATATCCAATAACTATTTTCAATCAGCTCATTATTGTTTAATTTTGACCAATCTAAACTTGCAGTATATGGATTTGCCAACATATTCCAACCAAAACCTTGACCATCTGTGCGGGTTATGCCAACATTAATTTCACCTCTGTTTATTTCACCCGGGAAAACTAAATCACTATCTGCAAAAATTAAATATCCAACACCGGGTTGTAAAAAATCCCCTCCAATCCATTCCCAACTGTCTGTAGTGTTATCATATTTTCTTATAACATATCCGGTCTCAATATTATAATTATCTGCTTCTGATGTTGGTGAGCCCATTAAATAGCGATAATCATTTTCACCATGATAAATGATTTTTTGATAAACTTTAGTCTCACCTTCAACCACTAATTCTCCATCTACAGGAATATAAGTTGCATTGGTGGTTTCGGATGACAATAGTTCAAAATTCCCTTTTACTGTCAGGATTCCATCTTCATGGATTAATGATGCGCCTGCCTCAATTGTTAAGTTATTAATCTGAATATTTGATGAAACAGACGGATAATAGTCTTTTCCTGCCTCAATTAAAACACTCTTGTTAGAAACATATTCTCCATCCCAGTTACCATCATCTAACCAATCTGATGATATTAATCCTATCCATTTATTTTGTCTGTCAGTTGTAAATGTTCTTAAAACACCTTCGATAAAATTATAATTAGCATCAGAAACTTTATCTACAACCACTTGATATTCGGTATTTTCTTCTAAAGGCTCTATTGGTGTTAGATTAACATAAGCTCCATCTATTGAAAAATCAAAATCTATAGAAATTTCATCTTTTATTATAGAAAAAGATGATTTTGAAAGTGAACTTAAAGCATCATCTTGAGCATCATAATCAAACAATACTTTTGAAAAATGCAACATAATGTCACCATTTAGAGGGAAAAAATCGCATCCTTCAATTGGTCTTGTAGTTTCTTCTAATTCTGGTAAAGTTCTATCAAGATTAAGAGTAACTACATCACTAAATTTATCTTTATCGCTATCAGTTATTACAGCATGAACAAAGTAATAAGAATTAGAATTAAGATTGCCATAATCAATTAAATCTGAACTAAACAACTCATCTTTTTCTATTTCATAAGATTTTGACAAACGTGCTGTATTCCCATTTGAATTATTACCTGCAATAATATTTTCTGCACTTGGCTGATTTGGTGTTACAGTTACAACAAAATATACAAATCCATCTATGTTACCTTTTGCATTAAAATTGAAACCCGAAGCCTTTTGCTCAATAGTTGGAAAATCATCACTCCATGAAGGTGGTGCCTCAACTGTTGTAAATGTCCAAGTTGTGCTATTACTAAATCCGGAATATCCAATTACAAAACCATCTTCTAAAGTAACATAATATTCTGTTTCATAATCTAATTCTTCTTTTGAAATATCTATTAGCAACTTATTGTCATCAACTGAAATTTTATTATCCGGAATTCTATAATAAATATCAGAAACAGTATTTCCTTTTTTATATATTTCAACCCATTTATCACTTCCCAATGAAATAGTCTGATCAAATTCTATTTCGAGGATATTACCGGTGATAGGGATATCTTCTGCATTGTTGGCAGGTGAAAAAGAAATAGGAACAGGCGCCTCTAAAGGTGCCGCCACAGTTGTGAAGGACCATGAAGCTGAAAGAAAATCTGCCAATTCATTCCATTCAACTCCACCAACTTTTATTGCTCCAGCATCAGTATAAACCGAATATTCTTTTTCAAAATTTAATATTACAGATGACAAATCTATCGTTAAGATATTATCATTTATTGAAAAATAATTATTCAATATTTGAGAAGGTGGAAAACTACCACTCGAAATATAAGTTGGAATTTCTAAAGGCAAAGGATTTCCATCTTCAACTATATAGAATTTTTTATCTAAAACTAAGCTTACATTACTATCAAAAGTAATTGAAAGAGTAGGTGAAACAGATACTTCAGTTGCACCATCTACAGGGGATAAAGAAAAAGCTATTTCTCCGAGCTCTTCTTCGGTAGTGAAAGACCACGAAGCTGAAAGAAAATCTGACAATTCATTCCACTCTACTCCACCGACTTTTATTGTACCAGCATCAGCATAAATAGAATATTTTTTTTCATAACTTAATGTTACAGATGACAAATCTATCATTAAGACATTATCATTTATCGAAAAATAATCATTTAAAATTTGAGAAGGTGGAAAACCACCAGTTGAAATATAAGTTGGAATTTCTAAAGGCGAAGGATTACCATCTTCAACTATATAGAATTTTTTATCTAAAACTAAGCTAACTTCATCATCAAATGTTATTGATAAAATAGGAGAAACCGAAACATCTGTAGCCCCATTAA
>CAZEYH010000231.1:0-4868 GCA_964515895.1 uncultured Clostridiaceae bacterium
CTGAGCACCCTCCTTAAACCGGGAAGGGGGATCCCCTTTCCAAACCCCGGTATAGAAATTTTTTAGGAGATTTATAAATTCCTATACTCTAAAAAAGTAAAGTTTTTTAATTAGCAAAGATAAGGTATTATTATCAAAATAATACCTTATCTTTGTTTCTTTTCATATTTTATTTTTTGCTTCATTCTCCAGATTTTGCTCTCTAGATTATATTCTCTATTATATCCTCTGAATTATATTCTCTGAATTATCTTTTCCTTAAAATTGATTTAATTGCTATTTAACCTGCTTTAACTTTTGCGTCCTTTTATGCCTTAACTCTTTTGATTTGCCCACACTACATTACTCTTCTACTTTTGGTAAATCACTAATGCTTGCCTTTATACTCTCATCAGAATATTCTATGTCTTCCATTTCTCCGCTAAAGTAATAGTCGTAGGCAGCCATATCAAAATAGCCATGTCCGCTCAAATTAAAAAGTATTACTTTTTCTTCGCCGGATTCTTTCGCTCTTAATGCTTCATCTATTGCAGCCTTTATGGCATGTGACGATTCAGGTGCCGGTACTATGCCCTCTGATCTTGCAAACATTACAGCTGCATCAAAAACAGCTTTTTGTCCATAAGCTACAGCTTCAATTATTCCATCGTGATAAAGCTGGCTTATTATGGTTGAAACCCCATGGTATCTTAAACCTCCCGCATGTATGCCTGCAGGAACGAAATCATGTCCAAGGGTATACATTTTTATAATAGGAGCTAATTTTGCAGTATCACCATAATCAAACGCAAGAATTCCTTTTGTAAGAGTTGGACATGCCGCAGGTTCTACGGCTACTGCTCTCACTTTTGTGCCTTTAAATTTATCCATTAAAAACGGAAAGGCAATCCCTGAAAAGTTAGTTCCTCCTCCGCAGCAGGCAAATATTACATCAGGATATTCATCAATCATTTCCATCTGCTTTTTTGCTTCCAAACCAATAATTGTCTGGTGTAGACATACATGATTCAAGACACTTCCAAGGGAGTAGTTTGTATCTTTATGAGTAGCTGCATCTTCAACAGCCTCACTTATTGCAATACCTAGACTTCCCGAAGAATTGGGGTCTTTTCTCAATATTGCTCTACCACTGTTTGTAAGATTACTAGGGCTTGAAATAACTTTTGAACCAAAAGTTTGCATAAAAGAACGTCTATAAGGCTTTTGCTGATAACTTACTTTAACCATATAAACAGTACAATCCATGTCGAAACTGTTGCAAGCCAAGCTCAATGCACTTCCCCATTGACCTGCTCCCGTTTCGGTAGCTAGTCTTTTTATGCCTGCTGCCTTATTATAATATGCCTGAGGTATAGATGTATTCAACTTATGACTTCCTGTAGCGTTGGTCCCTTCATACTTATAGTAGATTCTGGCTTTTGTATCCAAAAGCTTTTCAAGTTGCCTTGCCCTATAAAGGGGTGTAGACCTCCACTGAAGATACATATTCCGAACTTCATCAGGAATATCGATCCATCTTTGAGTTGAAACTTCTTGCATTATCAGCTCTTTAGGGAAAATAGCCGACATATCATCTGTTGTAGCAACTTTACCAGTTTGAGGGTTGTAATATGGTGCAGGTTTGTTTGGCATGTCTGCAACAATATTGTACCATTGTTTTGGAATTTGACACTCGTCAAGAATAACTTTTGTAACATTATCTTTTCTCATCTCTTCTCATCTCTCCTTATCTATACTAATCTCTTCTAAAGGATATTAAATTTTGAAATAATCCTATCAGAAAATTAACCCCATGTCAACAGCAAAAAATCATATCTTTTCTTAATTTTTCTGACAACTCATTACCTTTTATCACCTTTACAAGTTCTAAAGCAAAGTACATTGCTGTCCCGGGTCCTCTAGACGTTACAATTTTATCCGATACCACAACCGGCTCCTGAGAACAATCGGCACCAATAAAATGTTTTTCAAATCCGGGATAACAGGTTGCTGATTTTCCCTTGAGTAATCCAAGCTTACCTAATATACTAGGTGCAGCACATATAGCTGCCAACCATTTATCATTTTCGTAAAATTCTTTAATTTTTTCCGTTAATCTTTTATGCTTCTCTAAGTTAAGAGTACCCGGCATTCCTCCCGGTAAAACTATCATTTCAGCTTTAGAATAGTCAGCATCCTCGAATAATATGTCTGCCATAACTGTTATGTTATGGGCTCCTGTTACCTCTTTTTTTCCTGATATAGATACAGTTTTTACTTCCACTTCTGCTCTTCTTAAAACATCAACAACCGTTAATGCTTCAATTTCTTCAAAACCATCAGCTAGATGTAAATATACTAACATAGTGATACCTCCATTGAATTTATTTCATGACGAATCAAATTCCATCCTTCGTCGGATTAACAGTCCTAACAAGATATTATACAATATTTCTGCAATTATATGGGTCATATACAGAAAATTGGTTATCAGTATAACCTATAATATCCCTTACATATTTTAACACGAAACGCAGGTTCTGTAAAGGGTCAGGAAATTCCGTAGATGGGCTGCGTAGATGTCCTAGGTGCTCTAAGTGCACTGGAGGCGGTTCCTTCTGCATCCATAAGATACATATATGCACCGGGAATCGTCCCTACTGCACTCCCCACTGCACCCCAATTCACCCACCGCATCTATGTGCCTATTGCATTTGCATCCTTCTTATACCCATATTTTCTTATGCTCAATAACACCCCTTCTCCTCTTGCATAAATTATACATTCTTCTAAAGACTCCATAACTTCCTTCACTACAGGGTTTTCCGGTATTACAAGAAGTAACTGCTTAACTTTTATGTCTTCCCTTTTTATTACAATACCATCCTTCCCCCAAGGATTCTCCTGTCCCGGATATCCTGCAAGCTCATTAATATACAACTCAACCTTCTTTTTTACTGCTTCAGACATTTGGTATGATTTGGCTGTTAAATCCATACTTTTGATCATGACAGCAGTACCTGAATTAAACCTGGCTATCACAGGAAAATTAAAGGGTAGATTGGCTCCAAACATCTTACGAATTTTTCTGCCTCTGGTAAAATTGTCCAGTGACCAGATATCTTCTTCATTATCATTAATAATCTCATCTCCAAAAAGCCAAGCTTTTACAGTAGCCCTCTGAACAAAGTGTAAAGGGGGAAATATCTTTATAGGCACCGGTATATCTATCTTGTACCTTACTATCATGTCAATATCATTCCTATCATCTGCAAAAAAGCTGGACATACTCATATCCAACCCATTCATTCCATCATCAATATTAAGCTTTTTTAGCTTCTTATCCGGGTCTTTTATTTCACCGTCTGTAAAATACTTTCCCATATAAATTTTTACTAGAGTTGAATATAATCTATTAAAATCATCTTCATATAGGCCTCTTATGACGGAATATAACATATCTCTTAATTCTTCAGGAATATCTTCTAATTCACCTACTTCATTACCAATGTTTTGAAATATTTCTTCCTCAATACTCTTTACACCACTTGCATGATATATATAGCTTAATTGAGATATTTCATTTGCAGTCTGATTCAACGCATGTTGTATAATTTCATGAGTGTAAACTACTTTTATGAAAAACGCTATTGATAAGGCTACACAAATGAAAAGTGGAAGAACAATAGAAGCTTCTATAGTAACAGCACCATTATTTTTATGTGAACCGTAATTCCATCCAAGAAACAATTTTAATGTCCTCATATAATTAATTCTCCATATATTTAATACCCTTCATATAATACAATGCGAAATAAATGTCTCCCGTCACTACTTTTCATCTTTGAAGGTATAAAAGCCCGGGTTAAAAACATATATTTCATAGAAACTACTGCTTCTACCCTAATGGCTGCATATGTAGTTCCCATTTTAAATTCTGGTCGTATCCTCCCCATATTTATTTCAATAAGGTCTTGTATTCTATCCAATACATTTTCAGTATTCTTTAGCAACAGAAAAAGTCTAAGGTAATCTTGATAAGTTAATTTCAATATATCTCCCATAGCCTCTGCATTTTTTGTTTTATACAACTGTACTGATTTCCCGTCAACCAGTTCACTTAAGTCACTAACTGCTTCACCCATACCCCAAGCACACATTATAAGGTCTGCAATAATAGGGACACCTGCCCCGCCAGTCCACCATCCCGCAATAGCTGCCGCTATAGCATATGCTTGCTGCTTCTTTTCAAGATCAGTAAAAATTCCCAAAGTATTCAGACCAAACCTTACCAATAGTATTTGTCCTTTAGTTTTAAGTATATTTATGTTCTCCGACGAATGTCCATGAAGCACATACTCAACTTCAGCATTAAAAAATGATTTTCTTTTCATCTTCTTATCTTGTTCCGCCATATTTTTTGTTCTTACGGAATCTTTAAACATCATTATTATGTATTCATTTATGTAAATATCATCTCTCATATCAATTAGCTTTTCAGATAATAGCTCTCCTATAGACGAAATAAAATTGAACGCTTTCTTTGAAAAATTAGCGGATCTTTTTGAAAATTCTATTTCATCTCCCAATTCTTCAAGTTTTCCCTCATATTCCGCTTCCGGCACTAAAGTGTCAAGATAATTGTAATCCTCTGCATCAAAGTAATCATCCTGTACTTTTCTTCTTGAAGGTAATTCTTCAATACATATTCCTGCATCTACCAAATCTACACCTTTGTCTCCTAATTTCTTCATTATGTCCCTGGCAATATCTTCAATAGCCTTTCGTGGATCTTTCACTGCGCTTCCTTTATCTTGAATATAATAGTTATAATTTACTGTTTGGTAATTAGAGTTAACTTCCATCAACCTTTCTAATATTTCATCTTT
>CAZEYH010000232.1:0-4861 GCA_964515895.1 uncultured Clostridiaceae bacterium
ATAATAACTATTATATCATCATTCTTGTTTTATGTTTAGATTGACCCTATAATTACCAGGAGTAATATGTATAAAATTGTCATTTTCATAAAAACGATATAAAAACAGAAATTGTATATTCGATAAACTTCTAAAAGAATATTCTGTAGATATATTCTGAAATCGATGATTTACAAATCCACCTTTATACATTAAGCTAAAAAAGTAAATTTTAAATCAATATGAAAGGAGAAGTATAAAATGTGAAGTAAGAAAGACGGTTATTATCCAACACTTATACTATATTAATTGAGGAGGATATTATGATGAAAAAAAATTTAAAAAGGATTCTTTCAATTGTGCTGCTTAGTATTATGATATTTAGTAATGTAGCTTGCCAGGGCAAGACCGAGCAGAATAATAGCCCCACCATAAAAGAAAAGCCCGAACAAACCAAAGGAATCGATTCAGACATTATGACTGCCGCAGAAGTTCTTGGCTTTCCTCTTTCTGATAAGAATGGCAATCCTATTGAAATAACCTGGTTTTGTGGACTTGGTGCTGCAGCATCTTCTGTTCTTAAAAACAGGGGTGAAGGTGCCGTTTGGAAGTATTGGGAAGAATTAACCGGCATCAAGGTAAAATGGGAGCATCCCTCTCAAAGTACATTAGGTGAAGCTTTTAATCTGATCATCTCTTCCGGGGATTATCCAGACATCATTGAATATGGAGGTTGGAAAGGTTACGCAGGTGGCCCCGATGCAGCAATTGCTGACGGTATCATTCAGAACATAACTGAATATGTAGAAAACGATTGTCCTTATGTAATGGCATATTTTGAGAAGGATCCCCTTGCTAAATATCAGCTCACATCGGATGGTGGTGCTATCTGGGCATTCAGTAAGATTTATCCTGATGAAGACCCTTGGTATGGCACTGCTATACGTCAAGATTTTCTGGACAAATGGGATCTTAAAATGCCGGAAACTATTGATGATTGGTACAACGTATTAACAACATTTAAAAAGAATGGAGTTGAAGCTCCTCTTTGCTTCCTGCCCGATGCATTCACTTCATACGGCTGTTTTATTGGAGCATACGGAATTCTACGTAACTTCTATGTCGGTGAAGACAACAAAATACATTATGGTCCTATCGAAGACAGATATAAAGACTTTTTAACAACAATGAATCGTTGGTATACTGAAGGACTCATCGACCCAGAGTTTGCTTCTATTGATGATGCAACTAGAAACTACAAGAATTTGAACGGTATTACCGGTGCATGGACAGGTTCTGTTGCAGAGCAGATAGGTACATATAATACAACCATGAAGTCCAAAAATCCTGAGTATAGAGTTGTTGGAGCACCTCAGCCAAAACTCAACGATAATTCTGGAAAAACACGTTTTAGGCAGCACAGTAATCCTGTAAGAAATTATTTCGCAACTATCTCTACGGCTTGTAAATATCCGCGCGAAATTTGTAAAGCACTTGACTGGATGTTCAGTCCCGAAGGTAGCTTCACTTGTACATTTGGGTTTGAAGATCAAAGCTATATTCTTGACAAGAACGGTGAACCCCAGCCAACTGAACTGATTACAAATGATAAAGATGGTAACCCTAGAGTGAACATGCTTTGCAAGTACGCTATGCATTTTGGACCTTTTCTTTGTGATAAAAGAGAAAGTACCTTCATATCAGATGATGAGAACTATATTGCAGCTCAGAAGACATGGTTGAATTCTGCTAACTACGACGGTCTCCTTCCGCCTTATAATTTAACCGCTGATGAATCAATACAGAATGCTAATACTATGGCTGAAATTCAGACCTATATGGATGAAATGTATCTAAAGTTTATATTAGGTCTTGAACCTTTAGATAAATATGATGCATATGTAGAAAAAATTAAACAAATGGGTATTCAGAAAGCACTTGATATACAGAACTCTGCATATTCAAGATATTTGGAACGTACATCTAACTAACAAAAGGAGATTTAGTAAATGAATACATTAAGCTTATCAACATGGATTTATGACAGGCTACCATTTGAAGAGGCTGCTAAACGGGTTAAAAAGAGTGGCTATAATTCAATAGAACTTTCTGGTTGGAACTGGGTTGATGGCATATGGACAGTCGAAGAAGTAGCAAGTGTTTGTGAAAAAGAGAAAATTAAAGTTTTATCTGTACACTGTAACCATCATTCACTTTATAATAAAGATTACTGGTCAATAGATCGTTATGAAGAATATCATAGTAACCTTTACAAAAGTCTAAGAATATTCGGCAATGTGATAATTGTTGAGCATGGTCTACTTATAGATTCTATTTATGCCAATGATGCACTAAAGCACTTAAAGCTTTTAAAAGACTTAAGTAAAAAATACAATCATACCCTTACTTTTGAGAATGTACCTGGTACAATATATCAGCATCCTAAAGAGATGGATAGTATATTCGATGATACACTTAAATTTACATTTGATGTAGCTCATTCTGCATATATTGATATAGATCCATTAGCATTCGAGAGGCATTTTAAACATATGGTCAATGCCCATGTATATGATGTTGTAAATGGTGTACATTTAGGCGATTGGGCGCCTGTTGGAACAGGAAAGATCGACTGGTCTCGTTATATGAATGCGCTTAAGAAAGCAAGCTATAAGGGCCCATTTACTATAGAGTTAAATGAAGATAATTTTGTAAGGGTTCTTGAAATCTATGGGAAAGTCGTAAGTTCCGACGTTATATTGGATGTTGCCGACCAATGCGCTATTTATGCAAGAGAACAAATTGAAAAGCTACTTTAGTCATTATAGTTGATATATGCCTGTCTCAATATTTTAGAGGCGGGCATATTAAAAAAAATGTGGGAGGAGTAATATGGGTAATATAAAGTTTATACCTGACCGACGTGTATCCTATGGTACAATCATATTGAAAGATTTTAAAAAAAATAAGTACACATACCTAATGGGGATATTTGGTATATTATATTATATCATATTCAAATACTGGCCGATGTATGGAGCGATTATTGCCTTTAAGAATTTTCGTGCCGGTCTTGGTATATGGGGTAGTCCATGGGTAGGACTTGAACATTTTAGAACTTTTTTTAGTAGTATTTATTGTTTACGACTTATCAGAAATACAGCTCTGTTAAGTATATATGATATTTTGTTTGGCTTCCCTGCGCCAATAATTCTTGCATTGCTCTTAAACGAAATTAGACAAGAACGTTTTAAACGTTTTATACAAACTGTAACCTATATGCCACACTTTATTTCATTGGTTGTAGTATGTGGATTATTAAAAGACTTTACATCATATAATGGGTTAATTAACAGAATAATTCTTTTATTTGGTGGTGAGAAAACAGTTTTACTGCAAAGGCCGGAAGTATTCCGCCCGCTCTATATCATTTCTGGTATCTGGCAAAGTATAGGGTGGAACTCAATTATATACTTGGCAGCTCTTTCCAACATTGATATACAACTATATGATGCAGCAAAGATTGATGGGGCAAATCGATTTATGCAGGCAATTCATATTACGCTGCCGGGCATCGTTCCAACCATAATGATACTTTTAATACTTAAAGTTGGCAGTGTTATGAGCATAGGCCATGAAAAGACACTTCTTTTATACAACTCTGCAACATATGAGACAGCTGATGTTATATCTACATATGTTTATAGACGAGGTTTATTAGATGGGAACTACAGCTTCAGTACTGCCGTTGGCCTTTTCAATTCTGTTATCAACTTTTTCCTGATAACATTTGCCAATGCAGTAAGTAAAAAATTCACAGAAACCAGTCTTTGGTAGTTTTGAAAAGGAGAGTTAGTATGAGGAAAAATTCTTATAGTCTAGGTGAAATAACCTTTAATATCTTCAATTACTTATTTATGTGTATTATGATAATTATGATGCTTTACCCTATGCTCTATGTGCTTTGTGCATCGTTTAGTGAGCCTGGCCGATTGATGGTACACAGAGGAATTCTCTTAAAACCGCTTGGATTTACAACTGGGGCATACAAATTGGTTTTTAAAAATCCAATGATTTCTTCGGCCTATGTAAACACATTGATATACGTGATATCTGGTACATCAATCAGCATTGTAATGACAATCCTTTTTGCATTTGTTATATCAAGGAAAAACCTCTACTGGCGTGATATAATTATGGTATTTGTTACGTTTACAATGCTTTTCAGTGGTGGAATGATTCCCTCTTATTTAGTTGTAAAAGAACTGCATTTGATCAACACCCGCTGGGCTTTGATTATACCAGGTGCTATCAATACTTATAATCTTATTATTATGAGAACCTCCTTTCTAGGCATTCCAGACAGCTTGGAAGAAAGTGCTAAGATCGATGGTGCGAATGACTTTATAGTGCTTCTTAAAATAATCATTCCTGTTTCGATGCCTGTTATTGCAGTTATGTTACTCTTCTATGGTGTCAGCAACTGGAATGCATGGTTTGATGCAAGCATATATCTACGTAAAAGAGAGCTATTTCCTTTGCAGTTAGTAGTTCGTGAAATTCTGGTGGAAAGCAAGACTGAAGAAATGATGATTGAATTGGATAGCGGTGAAAGAGGCAATAACTACAGCGAGCTTATTAAATACGCTGTTGTTATCATTTCTACCGTACCTATTTTATGCATATATCCATTTTTACAGAAATATTTCGTTAAGGGTGTAATGATTGGTGCGATTAAAGGATAGGTGCGACACGAGGTTGCACAGATAAACGTCTGAAAGGCTTGATACGAATACGTTTCAAACACATAACAAACCTCTTGTTCCATCAAGAGTAATCTAGCAATAGGTGCGGAGGTGGTAACATTCTGTACTAAGCTATT
>CAZEYH010000233.1:0-4858 GCA_964515895.1 uncultured Clostridiaceae bacterium
AAAGATTTTAATAGACCTAGTTATCAGACCTTAAAGAATCAATTATTAAGAGAGGGAGATATTTTAGTAATCCAAGAATTAGATAGATTAGGTCGTAATATGGAGATGATAAAAGAGGAATGGCAGGATTTACTAAATAAAGGTATTGAGATAATCATTTTAGATACTCCAATCCTAAACACTAATGATAAATCTAGTTTAGAAAAGACTCTAATATCAAATATAGTATTTGAATTATTAGCCTATATGGCAGAAAAAGAGAGATTAAAGATTAGAGATAGACAAAATCAAGGTATTAAATCAGCTAAATCTAAAGGAGTAAAATTCGGAAGACCTAGAATAGATTTAGATACTATCTCAAATAAACAAAGAGAATTAATAAAAGAATATTATCCAATCTGGAGAGATAAAAAAATAACGGCAGTCAAGTTTATGGATTTATTAGATTTAAAGACCAATACTTTTTATAAGATTATGAAACAATATCAAGAGACCTTAGATAAGTAGTTTAGATATCTAGGGTTTTTTATTATAAAGATAAATAAAAAGTAAATAAAAACTAAATAAGATTCACAAGGTTTTATTATAAAATATAGATAAGGATAAATAGTAAGATTAAATCCTAAAAAAAGAGAGGAGAGATATTAGATGAGTAAGGATATCAAAGAAAAAGCAAGATTAAAGCGTAACGCTTATATGAGGGAATGGAGGAGAAAAAACAAAGATAAGGTTAGAGAATACCAGGAAAATTATTGGGAGAGAAAAGCAAAAGAAGATGAATTAAAAGATTTAATCAAAGATGATTAGCTAGATTATGGCTTATAGGGATTTAATTGATTGTTTTAGGAGATTTAGATATATAGGGAGTATATTTATATGACTAAGACCTTAAAGTCTCTTAAAACCGATTTAAATAGGTCTCAGTATTTAAAATAATAAAATTAAAGGAGAGATTTAAAGATGGATTTAGTAAATAAGGTTAAAGAGAGAAAAGACAATTATCAAATAAAAAAGTCTGACCTAATAAAAAAATACCAGGATAAAAAAGAGGTAATCAAAGATAGGTTTAAAAAAGAGGTGGCAGAGGAAGAGATTAAAGAATTAAGAGATAATTTAAAATATGAGATAAGGATATTATATAACGATTTATTAGACGATATAAATTATCTAATTGAGGAAGAGGAAAAAGAGATTAAAGATTTAGCTAATAAAGATATAGACCCTATTCTAGAAAATAATATCTTATTAAGATTAAATCTTATAAAAGATAATAAAAAAGCCTTATATAATTATCTAGATGATAATAGGGAAAACGATTTCATAGTAAATCTAATATCAGATATAAGCAGAGATTTAAAAGATAATGATATCAATATATTAATAAATCAGATTAAGGCAGATAGTAGGGAGAGTAAACTAGAGAGAGTGAGAGGAGATTTAAGATATCTAATAGCCAATGAATATGCAGAGATAGATTTTAGAGATGAATTAGGACAATTTTATTATTTCAATGAATAAAGATTTAGAGGTAAAGAGGAGGAAAAAAGATGATTAAAAATCTAATAGATAAAAATCAATTAAAATATTTATTAGTCTTATTAGAGAGGAGGAAAGGAGATATAGAGGTATTAGAAAATTATGGAGTAAAGACAGAATCATTAATAAATGGGACTATAAAAGATGAAATAGTATTAATAAATGTGATAAAAGATATATTAGTTAGAACTATTTAAAATCAATTCTAAGCTATAAATCTATATATTAGCTAAAAGATTAATATATAAGCAATAGTATAGCATTAAAAACAAATTAAAGTCTCTTAAAACCGATTTAAATAGGTCAAATAAATCAGATTATCAAATCTAATTAAATCTAATCAAATATAATTTTAAATATCAATAATTAAGAGGTCAGAGAGCTAAATATTATAAATATTAATATTAGATATCTATAACAGCCACCAGAACCCTTGAAAATTTAAAATTAAAGCCTATATAATGGCTTAAATTTAATGATTGTAATTATAAGAGAGGTAATATAAAATGATAATTAGGAAAAGGAAAAAGTCCTTAAAGTGCGGGAACACTCAAGGACCAGGGATAGGAAACCTTATTAGTTTCTCTATATATTTTTTTAAATCATATATTAATATCATACCATAAATAAGAGATATTAATCAATATAAAATATACCCTCTAAACCTTTTCCTAATTCTAATAATTAGGGAGGGCAAGATGAAAAATATAGATATTATATTAGACAGGCAATATAAACAAAAGCAGTTTTTTAAAGAGATATTCAGAGGAGAGATAGGAAAATTAGGATATTTAAAAGATGGACAAACTATTAGGATTTTACAAGATAATGGAGATTATACAAATATCTTATATTTTAATAACATAGATGATTTAGTAAACTATACCTCAAATAAAGCCTATAACACTAACACCTATTTTAATCTATCTACGACCAATGGAGAGAGTGGGAAAGAGGGAGATTTAGTTAGGAGAGGGGTATTAGGGTTTGACTTTGATAAAAAGGATTTTAAAGAGGGATTTAACCATAAAGATATAATCAATCTATTTAAGAGTTGGGGGTTATATTATCATATTTTAGTAGATAGTGGAAATGGATATCACGCATATATGCTAATAGAGCCAACAAATGATAATTATAAGATTAAAAGAGTATCAGAGGAGATAGCAAAGAGATTAAAGGCAGATTTAAATGCTGTTAAAATCACCCAATTATTAAGAGTACCAGGGACTTTTAATATAAAAGATAAAATTAAGCCGGTTAATGTGATCTATCAATTTAATCAAGATACGATTATTAGATATAAAATAGATAATTTATTTAATAGGTTTTGTAAAAACGAAAGACCTTTAAATCTAGATAAAGCCTCAAGATTTATTAAATCTAATTTTAATATCCCTAAATGCATAGAAGATATATTAGATAGAGGGAGTGGAGAGGGTCAGAGGTATGAAGATTTAAATAAGATTGTAGTATTATTAAGAGATAGAGGGAGAATATTATCAGAGATTAAAGAGGTCTGCAGAGAGTGGGCTATTAAAAGTAATTATGATGATAATTTAGAATATCAGATAGAAAACATATTTAAAAATAGAAAACATGTATCTCTTAAATGCGAAGATTGCAAAGATAAGAGCCAATGTTTAGGGATTGAGAGTGATTTTAATTATCCAGATGAGTTTAATTTATTAGATATGACAGAAACCCACACCAAAACCTTAAAAGCTAGTAAGAGGAGAGGGGCAAAGCAAATGAAACCTAATGATTTATTAGTTTATAGCATATTAAAAAATCATAGAGACGGTTTATATAGAGAGGAAATAATTAGAGATATGACCTATAAAGGTAAATCAAGATTAAGTCATCCAACTCTAACAAAAGCATTACAGAGTTTAGAAGATAATGGATTTATAGAGGTATCAGGAAAGCCTAAATTTTATAAATTAAAGCCTATTAAGAGTAAAATAGAATTGACCTATAATATATCTTATGCAGCAACTTATGAAGCTATAAAAGGTCATATATCAACAGAGGAATTAAGATTATATAATTATATGAGATATCTTCATAATAAAGAGCAGAGAGAAAACCCTAAAGCATTAAAAGGAAATCTATTCCAGATTAATCAAAGAGATTTAGCTAAAGATTTAGATATAACTCAAGGCAGAGTTAGCAAGATGATAAATAATCTATTAGAGGAAAAACTATTAGGAATATGGTATAGACAACCATCACATAATAATGGCTATGATTATTATATTTATAGGCTAAATTATTGATTAAAAGATATGCATAAATTATCCTAAATTATCCTAAATTGATGAAATTAAATATATTAGGCAAAGAGCAGATAAATTGGTCCATAAATTACCCCAAATTTTAAGACTAAGATATCTGCTCTAATTATTGATATTAGTAAGTTATAGAGATTTAGATATATTGATAAATCAAGCGATAAATTAAAAATAGTAATATACGGATTTTACATAAAAAACCTCTTCAAATCATTGGAAAATAGTCAAACCTTATAATCATAAATTAAAAATAGTAATACATTAGATAGTACTATAATTATATATAGGAAATTTAGAAAACCAGATATAAAGATATAGGTCTTTATTAGATTATTTATAGATAGGAAAGAGAGAGATAATATATTTATTTAAATAGTTAGATTAAGTATTAGATTAAGTATTAGATAGGATAAATAATAAAAGCCGCAAACTTTAATTTTAAAGATAGAGATATCTATTAGATTATTTAAAGAGAGGTTAGATATTAATAAGGGTATTCTATAGCCTACAGCCTTAAAGTCTCTTAAAACCGATTTAAATAGGTCTAAGATATATATTTAAAGGTTATTAAATCATAATTTAGTAATATCAAGATAAAGGGAGATTATATCTCCTATTTTTTATATCTAAATCTATATCTATTTTAGTAGATAAGAGAGGTTAGATATTAGATATTTATAATTGTATAGGTTTATAAAGATAAAGATTATTATAATATATCTATTTATATAAGTATATAAAAGATTAAATAAATGTTTATAAAGTAAGTTGATATTTATAAAGACTGATGATATAATTAATTAAAGAGGTAAAATAATAGATAAGGGAGAGATAAAGAATGATATTTGCATATGTTAGAGTATCAACCAAAGAGCAGAACGAGGAAAGACAGATTAAAGCTATTAGAGATTACTGCAGATTAAATAATCTAGATTTAGATAATAGGAATATCCTAATAGATAAGCAGACTGGTAAAGATTTTAATAGACCTAGTTATCAGACCTTAAAGAATCAATTATTAAGAGAGG
>CAZEYH010000234.1:0-4833 GCA_964515895.1 uncultured Clostridiaceae bacterium
TTGATGAGCCTATGTATTTAAGCATAATCACTCACCGAAGGTGTCGCTTGAACATCAGCTTTTGTACTTCCTACATATTCAACATTGATAACAGCATAAAACTCATAAGGTTTATCTTGGTCTAATTGTGAGATAGTATGAACAGTTGGCAAAGTAGCATCTATTTCGCCATCATTTGGATATTGCCAATTCAAATATGGATAACCATCGTTGCGGTCTGCGCACATATTCCAAACCGGTTCAGCACTATTTGGCAATTTAAGTTTCCAATCAGCAGCGAAAAATGTTTCAACTGACTGCATCTCTTCTGTGGATTTTTTCTCAGCATTTCCAAAATTGCTTTCAACGCCAGTTACATCTTCATCCCAGAAGTTGCCTTTATCAACATCAGGATAATAACCATCACCAATAACACCGCCTCTATATGAGTTTAATCCATCAAAAGTTCCTGCGAAATAGTTATTTAAAATAGTTCCATAATAATTGTGTCCGACAATGCCACCTAAAGAGTTTTCCACATCAACAGCAACAGATGATCTGCTGTAGTTATTCTTTATAGTTCCGTGATTATTAGAAGCTGCTATACCGCCAGCTGCATTTTCATAGGCATAAATAACTGCATTTGTATAGCACTCTTCAACGGTAGCGTAATAATTATATCCCACAATACCACCGGTATAATAAAATGCTTTAACATCTCCAGTAGCTGAAGATTGATATATTCTACTATTATCTGAATAGCCAACTATTCCGCCAATTCGATATCTACCAGCAATATCTGCATCTTTTACAATCACTCTTTCAATGTTGGCATTTTGTATATATCCAAAAAGAGCTTGATTATCTGTTTCAGGTCGATTGATATATAAATTTTCTATTGTAAAATGCTGCCCATCATAATTCCCAGTGAAGTATTCCGAATCATTTCCAATGGGTAAAAAACCTCCATCAGCAATCTCCCTTGATGCAATTGCATTTATATCTGCTGTTTGAATAAAATATTTATCCCAACTGAGTGGATTGTTTGAAACCCATAACAATTCGTTAAGCGAAGCTATTTTGTATGGATCTTCTTCAGAGCCTTCGCCCTTTGGCTCTGTTTCAAAAATAGTTACAAGCTCAACCTCATTACCATAATATGTACCTTCATCATTTATAGCATAAACTCTAATAAAATATTTGCGAGTTTCTAAGTCTGAAAGTTGTATAACAAAATTTCCATTTTCAATATCATCAGACATTTCTTCTGTAAAATTATCAGTTGTTGGATTGGGTGTTAAACCGTAACAAACACCTATTACATAAGACTTTGGATTGCCAAAATAATCTATGTGAATTTCAACCTCTGCATCAGAAATAGAAGTAACTACTGCACTTTCAATCGTGACTCGTGGTGCTAAAATTGCATCTACTTCCGGGTCATTTGGATGTTGCCATATAAAATATGGGTAGCCATCATTTTTGTCATTTCCGATATTCCATACCGGATTGTCATATCCAGGCAATTTAAAATCCCAACGAACATTAAGGTAAGTATGAATATCTTTCATTTGAGCTGTGGATTTTCCCACAGAATTATAACGTTCAGAAACCTTATTATTTATCTCTTTATTCCAGATATTTGATTCAAAATAAGAAGCTGATCCACCATCATTTAGTATTCCCCCTATTAAGCCTTTTGGATTTCCAAAAGTTCCAATAAAGTAATTATTATTTATAACGTGGGGGTTATCATATCGACCTTCTGCTATTATTCCACCACAAGTTTTATAATCAGCTGTTACTGTTATATGCGCCTTAGAATAGTTATCTATTACTTTGCCTACTAAAAGGTAGCCAATAATACCACCTGCTAAATTATTTTGTGCAGTTATATTACCTTCGCTACTCTGCTGTTTTATTGTTCCTTCATCAATAGCGCCAACATTGCCTCCAACATATTGGTACCCTTCAACATCACCACTTACCGATGCTTGGAAAACTAAACCTTCTTTAACAAATCCTACAATTCCACCTACATATTCTTTTCCTTTAATATTCACATTTTCAAGAACAAGCTTTTGAACAACAGCATTTTCTACATATCCAAAAAGACCTTGATAATCAGCTCTAGTCTGTCGATTAGCAAATTAGATATGGTATGATATCCACCATCATATTGACCTGCAAATTTATTTGTAGCATTTCCAATGGGACTAAAACCCTCTCCATCGTTTATTTCTTTAGAGTATATAGCGTTTATATCTGCTGTTTGCACAAAATATTTATTCCAACTGCTTGGATTTTCTGAAACCCACAGTAAATCATTAAATGTCTCAATTTTATATGGTTCTTCTGCACTACCTTCGCCTTTTGGCTCTTGAACATTTATAGTTAGCAACACAAAATCATCATTGTAGCTAACATTTTCCCCTTTAATAGAATAAGGTCTAAAATAGTTTTTACCTGGATCAACATTGGGAATAACAACAGTAACTCTTCCTTCTTTAACTTTATCTAAAATGAAAATATTATCGTCAATTGTTGGTTCAGAGTATGGTCCAAAACAGATACCTAATTCATCAGCTATGGGATTACCAACAAAATCGACTAAAATTTCCATTTCTACTTCATAAGTCGATTCCAAAGAGGCGTTTTCTATAATAATCTTTGCGTCAACATCAATATCTACTCCCTCTTGTTCAGGGAATTGCCAACTCAAATATGGATAACCATTATTTCGGCTGCTATCCATATTCCACACTCTTATATTTTCTGAATTTTTGACTCTTATATCCCAACCAATAATGTAATAATAGTAAGGATAAGTCATATTGCTTGTTCCAGCCTGATAAGCACCTTCATCATTTCCGATATTATCAGTAATCCCAGAAATTTCTTCATCCCACAGGTTGGATATTTCTGTTTCTGGTTTATACCCACCAGCTATAAGTCCACCTCCAATATAGTTTGCCCCTTTAAATGTTGATGCTGAATAATTTTCTATCAATGCAGAAGTGCTATTGTTTTGATTATAACCTATCAAACCACCCAAAAATCTAAAACCGACTGAACTAAGAGCAGAAATACTATAGTTATGAATTAATTGTCCACCATCATTATAACCGACAATTCCTGCACCATAATCATAAAAAGCAAATATAAAAGCGTCACTTCCTGACTCTTCAATTAGAGAATTTAAGTTTTTTCCACATATTCCACCTACATTACTATATCCTGCAATTTGTCCTGTAACAAATGTGCGATAGATTGTACTGTTTTTTGCCTGCCCAGCAATACCGCCAACATACAAATCTCCTTCTATCTGCAATTTGTGAAGGGTCAGCTTTTCTATTTTTGCGTTTTCTATATATCCAAAAAAACCAATATTATTGTTTGAAATTAATGGTCTATTTATATATAAATTCTCTATGGTATTATAGCCACCATCATAAGTTCCTTTGAATTTTATACTACCAGTACCAATGGAGTTAAATCCTTCACCATTATTTAAAATTTTAGTGATATCTGCATCAATATCTGCCGTTTGCACAAAATGCTTATCCCAACTACCAGAATTTGCAGAGACCCATAAAAGCTCATTTATAGTAGAAATTTTATAAGGGTTTTCTTCTGTTCCATCACCAGATGGTTCTTGTTCAAACTCGTCGAATATTGCAAAAAGAATCTCATCACTGTAGTAAGTTCCCACACTATTAGTAGCAAAAGCTTTGAAATAATAAAGTGTGTTGACATCAAAATCTGTAACAGTAAAAGTTGCTTCGCCTGTTACAATATTTGTGGTTATTGAAATAGTTTTGTCACCAACAGTTGGATTATTAGTTGTTGCATAGCAAATACCAAATTCCGTTGCAGTAGGGAAGCCCACATCTAATAAATCAACAACAACCTCAATTTTATTAGACGCATTTTCACTTATGATTTTAATATTTATCAATGAAGTATAATCACCTAACACTGCACCATCAGGATATTGCCAATTAAGATACGGATAACCATCATTTTTATCATTTGAAATATTCCATATTGGGTCAACAGCTTCTGGAAATTTTAAACTCCACCCTGCATTTTTATAGGTGCTTAGATGCTTCATCTGAATAGTAGTTTTTGGCTCTCCATTTCCAACATTTTTAGTAACACCACTTGCTTCAGAGTCCCAAAAATTTCCATTTTGAGTTGATGGGATATCTCCACCACCAACTATTCCACCTATTTTATCACTTATGGTACTTATTTGACCAACAAAATAATTGTTTACAACTGTAGATTCATATTCATTTTCACCTACAATTCCTCCAGTAGCGGCATTTCCTTGAGTAAAAAACGAAGATAAACTATAGTTATTTGATACAGTACCAATTTGAGCAAATCCACAAATACCTCCAGCATGACTACCCGAAGCATAAATCTCAACATTACTAAATGTCTCTTTTATAAACCCTCTTCTATTTTCTCCACATATACCACCTACATATGAATGTCCGTCCACCACACCAGTGGCGGACACTTGATAGATTGTGGCATTATCTATCATTCCTACAACTGCTCCAATCTTGCTAAGGCCCTTAATATAAACATCTTCAAGCTTCAGCTTTTCTATAGTCGCACTACTCGATGCATAACCAAAAAGACCTACATATAATTCTCCATAGCCATTAACAATTAGTCTATCAATAAACAAGTTAGTTATCGTATGATATTGCCCATCATATTTCCCAGTAAACTTTCTTGATTCATTACCTATGGGCTTAAACCCCTTATCATCATTCCAATCTATAGTTTCTGTAGCATCAATGTCTGCCATTTGGACAAAATGCTTACTCCATTCAGAAG
>CAZEYH010000235.1:0-4830 GCA_964515895.1 uncultured Clostridiaceae bacterium
AATCAAATGCCATTCTATATCTTTCCAGCGGTAATGGAACTATAGCATGCATTACTCCATGAATAACAGGTAATAAAAATAACAAAAACCAGACATATTCTTTTTTCAACAAACTAAACAACAAGCCAATCAGATAAAATGGCAAAAACATCCCATAAAATAAAATACCATTTACATTATGAAAAAGTGACCATTTGCGATGACTCCACCCATCTACTGTATAAACATTTGTTCCGATAAAATATGTGGGGCGCATATGTTCAAAAGAGCCCCTAATATACCACCCGATGGAGTTGTTCCAAATAATCTTTTTCCCATCTTCTGTGATAAGAGTTCTGTGCTCAAGCGATGTGGTTGCAAACTCATCAAGTTCACCCAAGCCTCTCTCAGCTCTCGCCTCAACTATAAGTTTTGGCGTTGGTAATATTTTTTCACCCAAAACCTTTTGCAAGGAGCTGTTCACTCTTGGAGTTAATAATACAAACTGCTCATAATGTTTAGAAATGCTCACAGTCCATGGAACCATAAGTACGAGAGATAACAAAGAATAGAGAATCAAATGCTTTATCTTTCTTCCTTTTAAGGAAACCGCAATTAGGATGAGGGCAAAAAATGGCAGGTAATAAATATATCTTTCATCAATGTGAATTAAAGCAACGGACAATATTGAGTGCCAAGCAACATTAGTCCAACACTGCTTGTTTTTCCATATCTTAACCAAAGTTAAAACCATCCCAACCATAAGTAAGAAAATAAAAGGCTCTTTTAAGGTTGAAAACCCGAATCTCATCATATTGTAGTTAAATGTTCCCCATATTGCCGCAATTAGCCCAGCTCGATTAGAAAATAATTCTTCGCCTAATTTATACAACAGCAATACGAATAGCGCCCCGGCTAACGAGTTTAAAACAAACATTGGGTAAATAGCTGTGCCAAACAGCTTAATGCAGCAACCTATAATTAAAAGAAGACCGGGAGCAGCTTTAAAATATCCGCTTTTAGTATCACCTGGTTGGAAATTTCCCGCAGCAAAATATTCTCCGGTTTCCAAGTAATATTTAGCATCTTTCCAAGATGACACACCCTCATGCGTGTAGTTTGATATGCTCAAATACAACCTCAATCCAAATGCAACAATAAATAAAACTAAAATAATATGTAGATGGTATTTGTCTACAAAACCCTCTGTTTTCATATTCTCTTATCCTTTATAATACATTTTATTGTTCAACTATAAAAACATGTTTTATTCTTTAGCAAAAAGCATGTCAGCCATTCTTATGCTTACAAGTGATCCATCGCCAAAAAGTTTGCGCACTCTGCTGTATAAAATTTTTCGGTTCAAACTGAGTATTGTCTTATCAAGAAGACTGGCTTTAAATTTATATTTATTTATGTTAAACTCCCATGGATGATAGTAGAGAAAAAGCTTTTCGCCTTTATTTATGTTTCTGTTTATCAAACATTTTGTAACAAAGTAGGGCAATAGCCTATAGTAAAAACCACCGGTATATCCTATGCTCTTTCCACATACAGATACAGTGGGCATTGGGAACTCAACAATATCATATTTTGCGAGATGAATAGATTTAGGCGCATCCGGGATGCCATAAAGAAAATTCTTTCCCGGAAACACAGAGGATGAGTACCTATAGCCTGCATCAGCAAGCATAGAGTAATAATTTTTGACCATGGCCTTTGAAATAGACCAAGAAGGTGCTCTAAACCCCAAGACGTCATCTCCAACACAATCTTCTAATGCCTTTTTTGAATCAAATATTTCTTTGTATAACTCATCACTCGGCAGTGTATAAAGAAGTCGGTGTGAATTGCTGTGTGATGCAATTTCATGACCTGCTGAATGTATTTTTTGAATCTCTTTAGCATATTTTTTTGTTAATTCGCCAACAACAAAAAACGTTGCCTTAAGCCCCATGCGATCACATAAATCAAGCATAAAGTCTATTTCTGATATCAAATATTCTTGCTTGATCGCACTTATTTCTCGTATGCTTTGAGCATTTGCATGTGAAAACAATTCGAGATCAAAAGTCAGTGCAATTGTTCCTGTTTCCACTTTGTTTTCATGAAGTCCGTTATTTTTATCACTCACTACATTGTCTCCTGTAAATTGACGAATGCTTTCGAATATATCGCTTTATTATAGATTATTTCTAAACAAAGCATTCATTTACACTATCCCTTTAATGAGATTAAAACAATGCCAAAAATCAACAAAAAGTATCCAATATAATTGACCAAAGATAATTTATCTTTAAAAAATATGACACCAAACAGAGCTGCAAATAAATATGATAAAGCCATAAACGGGTATGCCTTAGATAGTGGGAAAACACTGAGGGCAAACAGCCAAATAGCCGTGGCTACGACATAAATTATTGCTCCAATAATGAAATCGAATGAAAAGAATATCATCATGTTGAAACCGTCGTTTACTGCTTTTTTCCAAAAAGCTTGACCAAGCGGCAGCATCAATGAAGTTAACACAACCGCTATGCTTGCAAATATAGTTGTTTTTGTTGGCATATCATTTCCTCACAAAAAAACAATTAAAAATCTTTGAATACTTGAACGCTTCATAACTAAATGCCAAATTTATCTTTCCGACCCATCATGATCTCATTAAATTTATTTTCTGTATAATTATGTTTTACCTGTTCTGATATGTCTTTTTTTACAACAGCAGGCGAGCCTGCCGCAAGAACAAATGGAGGGATAGATTTTGTCACAACACTTCCTGAAGCGATAATTGAGCCTTCGCCTATTTCGACTCCGGGAAGAATTATTACGCCTATAGCAATCCACGCATTGTCTTTAATAGATACCTTTTCAACGTATGATTTACTAATTTTTTTATGATAAACCATCGGTTTATTGTGTACTAAAATAGTGTTTTGCCCAGCAAGCGACACCCCATTCCCAATCTCAACATAACAGGGATAAACATCATCTATTATAACACCGGGGCCGATATGAACGTTTTTGCCAATTTTAACGCCTCTCGACCGATGAAGGGCTACATTTATACCGCTAAACGGCAATACCCTTGCTATTAGATGAAACAAATAATCCTTTAATACGGTAATATAAAAAACAAATGTTTCTAAGAAGCCATGATAATCATGCTCTGTAGCAATATGTTTTAAATTTTCAAAAAACGGCAATTCAACATGGTAATTTAATTCTCGATACTGTGAATTCCACTTATCTTTCATTATTATTTTCCCTTGTGCTATTTCGAAGTGTATGGAGCAAAGCCCGGATATTTAAAAAAGCCCACCATTAAGATTAATTTGCGTACCTGTTAAATATGATGTTTTCACAATATATTCAACAGAATTGGCTATGTCTTCGGGATGCCCAAGCTTGCCGACTGGTATTGTTTCTTTTATTTTACTTAACATTACAGGGGGCACCTGGTCTATCATCCCAATATCAAAATAACCTAAATTTATAACATTAACAGTTATTCCGTGTTTTACATTTTCGGTTGCGGCTGATTTTGCCAATCCCCATAAAGCCGATTTAGATGCTGAATAAGAAGTGGTGCCGGGTACGCCAAGCTGTGGTACAACAGAGGACACTAACACAATTCGTCCGTAACCGGCATCACGCATAAAAGGAACTAGGTGTTTCATGATAAGATAAGATGATTTGATATTGGTAGTTAGCGTATTCATCCATTTATCTGTCGACGACTTATGCAGCAATGAGTTATAGTTGATTCCGGCACAATGCATTAAAACAACTTTGTCACTTGCTTTAATACTAATTTCATTTATCCATTGCTGTATTTCTAATTCATTTATAAGGTTTACTTTGTGTAGCTTATAATTTGCAGGAAGTTTACTGGTAGTTCTAAAAAAAGTCCCATACACATCCTTTCCTCTATTGGAATAATATTCTGCCAAATATTTCCCAATGCCTCTTGATGCACCAGTAATAATATATTTCATAAAGTCCTCACGACCATTTTAGCACAGCCGAGCCCCATGTCCACCCTGAACCAACCGCTGCAAATAGTATTATGTTGCCTGGCAACAGCTTTTTGGACCTATGAACTTCGTCTAACAAGATTGGAATGGTGCCCCCTGAAGTGTTTGCATATTTATCCATATTGGTCATTACTTTTTCAAACGGTAATCCAATAATGCTTGCGGTATCTTTAAGTATTCTGATGCTTGGCTGGTGGGGAATGAGATAATCAATATCATTTATTGTAAGACCAGTATCTTTTAAAACTTGATTTATTGCATCTGGCAGTACTTTTGTTGCAGTTTCATAAACAGCTCGTCCATCCATGCTGAAATATCTTTTGCCGCTATCTACATTTTCTTTACTAAGAGGATATTCTGATCCTCCCCCGGGTATAGTAAAGTTCCACTTTCCACTTCCGTCAGAATATAAACGAAATGCCAGAAACCCATTTGTAGAATCTGTGTGAGTTATAATGGCTGCACCTGCTCCATCCCTAAAGAAAACACAATCTCTTCTTGTCCAGTCAATTATTTTGGAAAAAGTGTCGGCACCGATAATCAGTGCGTTATTATATACGCCAGTAGCCACATATTGCGCCGCTGTAGAAACTCCAAACAAAAAGCCTGAACACACCGCTGATATGTCAAATGCAACTGCATTGTACGCCTTTATGGCATCTTGAACTATACATGCAGTTGAAGGTGCCAATCTGTCTGGGGTTGCCGTTGCAACTATTATTAAATCAACCTCATCAGGACTCATATTAGCATCTTCTAAAGCTCGTTGTGCAGCAATAGTAGCCAAAGAACTGGTTGTTTCATTGGTGTCGGC
>CAZEYH010000236.1:0-4808 GCA_964515895.1 uncultured Clostridiaceae bacterium
TTTGCGTCTTCGATTATTCTTTCAATAATTTTTTCTGCTCCTTCCATACGGAACACATCCCTCTACTCTCTATAATCCTGTATTCTTTGTTTTCTCTCTATGCCTTATATGTTAATACCAAAAACCATCAAAATAGAACCTAACAAAGCCAATATTGCATAAGTTTCAACCATTGCTGCAAAGGTAACGGCTTTAGCAAGTTCCTGTGGCCTTTTAGCAATAATTCCAATACCTGCTACAGCTGCTCTACCTTGTGCCAAAGCTGATAAATATCCTACTATAGCTATTGGAAGAGCAGCTACAAGGAATAGTAGACCTTGAACTGTTGTAAGATCTTGCATAGTCCCACCAACTACTCCTATTTTCACAAGAATAACGAATGCTGTAAGAAGACCATAAATGCCCTGGGTCCCCGGTAAAGCCTGTAGCAATAGCGCCTGAGCAAACTTTTCAGGCTCTTCGGTTATAACTCCGGCAGCAGCTTCACCTACCATACTCACTGCCTTAGCTGATCCAAGCCCTGCAAAAATAACTGCAAATGATGCTCCCAATATTGCCAAAAAATTACCATTTAATAATGCCTTAAGTAAATCCATATTATCCTTTCCTCCCATCAACAATGTTAATGTATTTTGTGTTTATTTTAAAGGGCTTATAAGGTTTGCCCCCGCCTTCATAAAATTTACTAAAAAACTCTACATACTGCAAACGACTTGAATGCACAAATGCTCCAAGGGCATTTATTAATATATTAAATATGTGCCCTATCGCAAATGTTACAACTAAAACAATTATACCCAGTATATTAAAACCGAATAATGTTCCAATGTTATTAATAACTGATGCTATTACACCTGTTGCAAGTCCTAGTGCAAGAAGCCTCGAGTAGGATAAGACATCACTCATGAAACCTACCGAATCATATAAGCTTAGTACGCCCTTACCAAGCCTTTTTATTATGTTCTTTTCTTGTCTACCCTGAGTTAATACTAAAAGTACTGCACCGATAATTGACATATATTTACCCACAACAGAAGCATTACCACCCACCAGAAGCAATACCAACCCTGTAAGAAATATGTACCAAAAACCTATATCAAAAACTGCATCTAACACCTTGCCTTTCCTTATTAAATTATATGCTTTAAGCCCCATACCTACATAAAGGTGTACACCGCCGAATATAAATGACCATAATAGAAGCTTCATAGGATCTTCCAACGGGTTAAACCATACAGGTGATATTTTGAATCTACCTGAAGAAATTTGTTCAACTATATCACCAAACCATCCGCCAAATAAAGCACCCCAAATAAAAGTTGAAATTCCTCCCCAAAACAACAGTTTTAACAATTTATTCGCTGTGCCTTGAGGTTTAAACCTATATAATACAACACCTGTTGCTAATGCCATTAGGATCCCGTAACCTGCATCACCTAACATTAATCCGAAAAATAAAAAAAAGAATGGTGCCATATATGGATTCGGATCAATCTCATTTGGATTCGGTAGACTATAAAGTTCGGTAACAAGTTCAAAAGACTGTACAAACTTATTGTTTTCAAGCAATATCGGAAATTCATCTTCATCTGCCGCTTCCCTTATGTCTACCATGCAATTCCAATGCCATTTATTATTAACATTATCTTTAAATTTTTCAATTGCATGGTCAGGAACCCAGCCCTCTAATATGAAAACCTTATCAGTATTTAAAAGTCTTCCTAGTATTTCTTTTCTATCTCTTTGAATATTCAAGTAATCATAGAAAACTTCCAGGTTATCCCTTTCGTTTACATATCCGGCTATTTCTTTTCGTAATATTTCACCTTCAGCTTCAATTTCTTTTACTTTAGAAAGAATAATATCAATATTTTCTTTTATAGTGCCATTTAAATCAAAGGTTACTCTATTAAATCCTCTTTGATTTAAAGATTTCAGTAACTCCTCTTTTATAGATTTATGACATATAACCTGAAGATAGGCTTGGTCCTTATCAGTATTTACAATTTGTATATGGCATTCATTTATTTCTTCCTGAATATCATTTGTCATTTGACTTACATCAACCGATGAGGGTACAATTCCCAATATAACATCAGTTGTTAAAGTAGAAGTGAAATCTACAGGTAATTCCAGGGGGTTCCATGGTGTAAGAGTAATAGCCAGATTTTTAAGTCTGTTTTCTTCATTTTTTAAAGTTATTAACTTCTCATCAGCTTTATTTATTTTTTCAACAATAGGCCAGAGCTTTTCCTTATACTCTACTATATTTCTATAGTTATCTGAGTCGATAACTCTTTTAGGGGCAAAAAGAGGCTTTTTTCTTTCATCATATAAAGAGAGGTATTCCAGAGCTGATTTTACTTTTTCGATATCAGATTCAAGTTCTAAAACTTCCTCATCATTATTACCACTATGTACTAAATCTGACCATTCTTCAGATAAAACTCTGTCACCAATATCACTAATATCTAAAACTCCGATATTCATAAGTCTTTCTAAAATTTCTATCTTATCATATTCAAGACCCATTATTGAAACCTTATGCATTTTAACTATTGCCATGATTTTTCACTACCTTTTCAATTACAAAATCTACAGCATTATCTATTTTGGGATTAGTTGCTTTCTTAATAGACTCCCCTTCTTCTTCAGCTTTTAAATATATTTTTTCCACTTCTCTTTGAGCCGCAGTTTCCATGTCCTTCATAATTTCTGCAGCTTCTCTTTCCCCTTCCTTAATCCCATTTTCCAATATTTTATATTTTTCCTTTTCCGCATTTGATATTATATCTTGGGAACGTAAAATAGAATCTTCAATAACCTTTTCTGCATCCTGCTCCGCTTTTGTTACTGCTTTTATTATATCAAGAGTCATTAAATCACCACCTGCTACATGTTTTATATTTATAAACAATAATCTTTTTTAAACATAAATCCTTGATACATCTAAAGATATCAATTACAACTTCTTTGCTAATAACAAATATTTTCATAATATAACTTTTCCATATTATATTTTACTCACTTCTTTATATAATACATATATTTGCAAAATATTGCAACAAATTTTTTTAAGCATAGAACCTTCAATTACAAGAGTACATTTAATTTATATAAACCCCAATTAAAACAATCTATTTATATTTCTTGTATCTTATGATAATATCTATATTAAGATATCAGAATTTCTTTTCAATAATAATACTAAAAAATAAGGAGTGAAATATTATGGGTAGAGTAGGTCTACAGCTGTATTCTATAAGGGAATTGACTCAAAAAGATTTTTTAGGAACTATTGAGAAAGTAGGAAAAATAGGTTATGATGGAGTAGAATTTGCAGGTTTTTTTGATGCATCTGCTAAAGATGTAAAAAATGTATTAAACGCTTCAGGTCTTGAAGCATGTGGAAGTCATACCGGAATAAATTTGCTTATTGATACTCTCGAAGAAGTCATTGAATACAATCTTGAAATCAATAATCCATATGTAATTTGTCCCGGGCTTCCCGAAGAAATGCGAAACAGTACGGATACATGGAAAAGGACAGCTGATCTTTTTAATGAAATAGGAATGAAATGTAAGGAAAATAATATTCAATTCGGCTACCACAATCATTCGGTAGAATTTCAGAAATTCGATGGTGAGTACGGTTTCGATATTCTTGCAAAAAATACCCAAGCAGATTTAGTATGCCTGGAAATTGATACATACTGGGTAGAACATGCAGGACTAAAGTCAGTTGATTTTATGAAAAAATATCCTGATCGCCTCCCTCTCTTGCATATTAAGGAAATGAAGAGTTTTGAGGATAAAAGTTGTACAGAAATTGGAAAAGGAGTAATAGATTTTAAGGAAATAATCGAGTTGGGTAAAGAATATGGTACTATCTGGTATATTGTTGAGCAGGAGAATTTTGATATACCTTATTACAAAAGTATAGAAGAAAGCCTTAAGTACTTAAAAAGCATAATATAAAAGTTAAGAACATGAAATCTCACAAATACCACAGTTAAAATAGTTAGCGCTTATTTAGTGCTAATATATGAATTAATACTAATACTTGACGTTAATCTAAGAATAAAAAAGATTGGAGTGTTCTATGTGAAAAACAGTAAAGTTAGAATTGGCATTATAGGTGCAGGTAACATTGCTCAAAATGCACATATACCTTCATATTTAAAACGAAAAGATGTAGAAATTATTGCTGTTAGTGATATTAATGAGACAAGAGCAAAAGAAGTTGCAGATAAATACAATATAAAATATGTTACGACAAATTTTAATAAACTTGTTTCTATAGAAGAAGTAGATGCAGTAAGTATTTGTACCGGTAATAGTTTTCATGAACCTGTTGCTGTCGCTGCAGCTAACGCAGGCAAACATATACTTTGTGAAAAACCAATGGCTATGAACATGAAAGAAGCTGAGTCAATGTTAAATGCAGCAAGAGAAAATGATATTATATTCATGATGGGATTTGTTAACAGATTCAGACCTGACAGCAAAGTTATCAAAGCGTTTTATGATGCCGGAAAATTCGGAGAAATTTACTCTGCAAAGGCTGTCTCATTAAGAAGAAGAGGAACTCCTCTAGGTTGGTTTACCAATTTAACTAAATCAGGGGGCGGACCTGTTATTGATATAGGAGTTCATGCAATAGACCTTGCATGGTACTTTATGGGCAAACCAAAACCTACAAGTGTAAGTGCTGTAACATATTATAAGTTCGGTGATTATAAAACCAAAGGCGTTTCAAGATGGGTTGCTTTTGATACTGAAGATCTGGTATTCGAAACTGAAGATTC
>CAZEYH010000237.1:0-4804 GCA_964515895.1 uncultured Clostridiaceae bacterium
AAGCAGTACGGACATTCAACCATATAAATTTCATGTTCACACTCTTCATCACACTGGCCATCAAACTTTAAGCCGCATTCCAAATATTCATGTCCATCAATATCATAATCATCTTCATTGCCGTATTCGGGATCAGTCTTATAATCGGAAATAATGCTTTCTATTTCACATAAATCCTCTTGCAGTTCGTCAATCTGTTCGCTCTGTTGTTCATGAATACTCTCTAAGTCTTCTATAGCAAGTGCTATGTCATCCATAACATCAATTATTGCCCTTAACAACTTTCCTTCATTGGTTAATTCACTCATCTGCATGCCTTCAACAAGACCTTTTAAATATGCAACTCTCTCTCTTAAATAGTTCATCACACACCTCCAACAATATCTGCTTATCTATTTTAATTATGCCCGTTCCATGTATTCACCTGTCCTGGTATCTATTCTGATTACATCGCCATTATTTATAAAGAGTGGTACTTTCACTAACGCTCCTGTTTCAACAGTAGCAGGTTTTGTAGCTCCGGTTACTGTATCTCCTTTAATTGCTGGCTCTGTTTGAATAACTTCCAGTTCCACAAAATTCGGAGGTTCTATACCAATTACATTGTCTTTATAAAACAATAATTTAACTGTCATATTCTCCTTAATAAACTTTAAGGAATCTCCTAATATTTCTTCACTTAAAGGTATTTGCTCATATGTTTCAACATCCATAAAATAGTAAAGTTGACCGTCATTATAGAGATATTGCATATCTTTTCTTTCGATATGAGCCCTAGGTAATTTATCTGAAGGGCTAAAAGTTTTTTCAATAGTTGCATCAGTAATCATATTTTTTAATTTTGTTCTTACAAAAGCTGCTCCTTTACCCGGTTTTACATGTTGAAATTCGACAACCTGGTAAACCTGTCCGTCCATCTCAAAGGTAATCCCATTTCTAAAATCCCCGGCCATAATCATGTTAACATCCCTCCATATATATACATACACTTTTTATTATTACCTAATTTATGAACAATTACTTCTTTACAATAATCAATTCCTTAGTTTATATTAAATTAAATCTTTCAACTTTGCAAGGAATATTTTGTATTTCGGGTACATTTTCTAAATTATAACACAATTAGTTCCTTTGATGCCTGTGTTAAAATTTCAGGTTGATCATCCTTTATAACTATCATGTCTTCTATCCTTACGCCACCATAACCTTCAATATATATACCCGGTTCTACTGTAACTACCATACCATTTTCCATAATGTTCTCATCTGAAGGAGCAAATCTTGGCTCCTCATGTATTTCTAACCCTACTCCATGCCCTAGGCCGTGTCCAAAATTTTTCTCATAACCGGAATTATTGATGATTTCTCTAGCTATTGAATCAATTTCTCTTCCCTTTAATCCTTTGTGTGCTCCATTAAGTGCCTCTTGTTGTGCTCTTAACACAATATCATATATTTTAGTCATTTTTTCATCAGGCTTTCCCAGAAAAATTGTTCTTGTTATATCAGAACAATATCCTTGATATATTGCACCATAATCCATAATTACTACATCACCGTTTTTTAATTCTTTATTGGAAGCAACACCGTGGGGCATAGCAGACCTAGCTCCGGAAGCTACTATAGTCTGAAAGGAAGACCCCTGTGCGCCTTGTTTTTTCATATAGTATTCAATTTCTGCAGCAATCTCAACCTCAAGTATTCCAGGTTTTATAAGAGGTAAAATATTCAAAAAAGCTCCATCTGCAATTTCCACAGCTTTTTTTATTAATTTCAGTTCTCCAGAATCCTTTATCATTCTTATAGATTCAATTATATTCTTTAGAGGAATTAATTCCCTAACTTCGAACTTACTGCTATAATCTTTATACTTATCATATGTAAGATCAATACTCTCAAATCCAAGTTTCTCTACATGATTTCTTTTTAATGAGTTATTTATTTCTATAGCCACACTCCCTTTGTATTTTATGATATTGAACAATGGGGCTTGTTTTGCGGCTTGTTCAATATATCTAAAATCAGTTATCAGGTCTGCACTATTCTGGGTTATTACTAGATGGGCTGAAGAACCTGTGAATCCTGATAGGTACATATAATTTTCCCTTTTCGTAATTAAAATACCATCAATTCCATTCTCTTTAAGTTTGTTCCTTATCGTTTCTAGTCTTTTTCTTAAGTTGCTATTGTTTATATATTTGCTTGTGCTTGTGTTTATATTTGTGTTTTTTTTCATATCAAATAATACTCCTTCTAATTTAAATTTAACTAGTTATGTAGACTTCACCTCTGCTTCATTTCTTAAACGAAGGTAGAAAAACCTTTCCCACACTTCCTATTTAGTAATGTCAACCTGGTTGCAGCATAAAGTGCAATTATATAGCTTTCTGCACCAAATCCGCTTATCTGACCTATACATACTGGTGCTATTACAGATTTGGATCTAAACTCTTCTCTCTCGTATATATTGGTTAAGTGAATTTCTATAGTAGGCACCTCAACTGCTTTTATAGCATCTCTGATAGCTATGCTATAATGTGTATACGCACCGGGGTTAATTATTATTACATCATATTTGCCTTTAGAATTATGAATAATATCAATTATTTCTCCTTCATGATTAGACTGTATAAATTCTATATCTGTATTCATGCTTTCAGCTTCAATATTAACAAAAGAAGCTATTTCTTCTAAAGTTTTAGTTCCATATATATCATTTTCTCTAGCTCCTAATAAATTTAAATTAGGTCCATTAATAAATAATAATTTTGGCTTTTTCAATTTTATTCCCTCCCCACTACCTTCATATAAATCTTTTTTAACTTTAACGCATCTTCAGCCATATTTTCTCTAGATTCACATATAATCACCGGTTCTATGTTCTTTTCACGTATTGCTTCTGCAAGATAACAAAATTCTGGTCCATATTGTGTGTCTGCAAGAGTCCAGTGTTTTTTTTCTCCCCCGCGTGTAAATTCGATTCTACTAAAGTGAATATGTAGTTTTTTTATCCTCTCATATCCTAATACTTCCTCTGCCCTGTCCAAAACCTCTATAAAATCTTCTGTTGTTTTTAAGCTTCCACCATTTCTTGCGTATAAATGTCCAAAGTCCAAGGTAGGTATAAGTCTATCATCAATGGTACATATCTCCAATATTTCATCAAGGGAACCAAGTTGGTTCATTTTTCCCAAAACTTCAGGACATATGCTAATATGACTATAGCCCATATCATCAGCCCTTATAATAGTTTCTTTCATACATTTTATAGCTGTATCCATTGCCCACTTTCTATCTACGTCCCTACAGGAGCCAACATGAACTACAACTCTTTCTGCAAGCATCCAATTTGCAGCTTTCATTGTCTCTAATACATACCATATTGATTTTTCTCTCCCATATTTATCCTCACTTGCCATATTAATATAATACGGCGCATGTATGCTTAAAAAAACACCATGTTCCTCTGCTTCACTCCCAATCTTTCCGGCTGTAGCCTCTCCGATATTTACGCCTTTGCTGCACTGATATTCATAAGCGTTAAGACCCATTTCCCTCAGCCATACCGGCATCTGTATTGACGATTTATATCCTTGATCATAAAAACTTTGTGAATTGCCTGAAGGTCCAAATTTTATCATATCTTCCTCCCATATATAGCTATGCTCGCGCGAATTATGTCGAGTTTCTAAAATGAGTTTTAAGTTCTCGTTTTTCATCATGCCATGGATTTCCCTTATCACAGGAACAGACATCAATATCACCAATAACATCGTTTATCGTATTAAGCACTAATTCCTCCATATAATTCTTAATTTCCATTAACGTTTCACCCTCTCCCTATATTTCTTACCTTAATAGTGTTTTTTATTTTGTCTGTCATAAAACCTTTAAAGTTGGGAAAAATACCATGTCCATATATATTTTCCCCAAAGAATGACTATTAATGTTGCAAGGGCGATAAATGGTCCAAAGGGTATTGTGTCTCTTCTTTTTTTAATTTTGAAAGCGATAAGTAAAATGCTGGTAACCCCTCCTAAAAACATTGAAATTAGTAGAGTTAATATGCACATTTTCCAACCTAGAAAAATACCAATGGGAGCAAATATTTTTACATCTCCCATACCCATAACTTCATCAGATTTATATATAATTACACCTAATATTGCGATCAAAAGTAAAAATCCTGAGCCCGGTAAAAGCCCTACTAAAGGTTCCCACCATTTATTAGTATCATATATTACCAAAGGATGGGACAAATTATATAAAAAAGCTAACACCCCACCTGCCAAACCTGCAATAACAAGAGTATTCGGTATAGTTTTTGTTTTAATATCAACAAAGAACATAATAATAAGAATAGATAATAAATATGCAAAAAATATAAAATCTGCAGTTAGCCCATACTTTGCATACAACAAAACAAAAATAACCCCTGTTATAACTTTAATCCATAAACCTTTTGTGAAATAACTTATCCAATATTTTAAAAAAGGTTTATTTTCAGGTAAAATATGTATAAAAATGCCATTAAAATGACCAACTGTTAATCCTATAAAAAATACTATAATATACTTTAAAATATCCATTAATTACTCTCCAAACATATACTATGTAACTGCTTTTTAAATATATATTCTTTCACTACTCTACGTTTGCATTCTCTACAGTTCCTTTTCCTGGAAATAACAAATGAGAAAGGGCATTAAATAGTTTCTTAATAACTTCATCGGTTACTTTTACATCCATCCATATTTCATAAGCTTGTATCCCCTGGTAAATTAACATTCCAAGGCCGTTAACT
>CAZEYH010000238.1:0-4801 GCA_964515895.1 uncultured Clostridiaceae bacterium
GATTAGCGAATTGCATTTATGTTATAATAAGCAGAAGATGTGGTAAATAAAATAACATTAGAATAAAATATAGTTAAAAATTACAGGATTAGCGAGGTTAAAATGAAAATAATATCATGGAATGTAAATGGATTACGGGCCTGTGTAAGAAAGGGCTTTATGGATTTTTTTAATAATATAAATGCAGATATATTTTGTGTACAAGAAACGAAAATGCAGCCTGGTCAGCTTGAGCTTCAATTGCCGGGTTATTACCAATACCTAAATAGTGCCGAGAAAAAGGGTTATTCAGGCACTGCTGTGTTTACAAAAATAAAGCCGTTATCTATTACATATGATATAGGGATTGAAGAGCATTCTTATGAAGGTAGAGTAATCACTTTAGAATATAATAATTTTTATCTTGTAAATGTTTATACACCTAATGCACAGGAAGGGCTTGCTAGAATAGATTACCGCATGAGATGGGAAGATGACTTTAGGGAATATCTAAAAGGTCTTGAAAGCAATAAGCCGGTTATAGTCTGTGGGGATATGAATGTCGCTCACAAAGAAATTGACTTGAAAAACCCCAAATCTAATCGCGGCAACGCAGGTTTCTCTGATGAAGAACGCAGCAAAATGACAGAGCTGTTGTCAGCCGGCTTTATTGATACATTCAGATGGTTTTATCCTGACAGGGAAGAGGCATACACCTGGTGGTCATATCGATTTAATGCAAGAGCTAATAATGTCGGTTGGCGTATAGACTATTTTATTGTATCGGAACGACTTCTGCCCAAAATAGAGGACAGTATCATATACCCTGAAGTACTTGGTAGCGATCATTGCCCGATTGGATTGTTGGTTTCCAACACAATTGTACAAAGTGAAACTGAACAATCTAAAATTACAAAGTCTGAAATTACACAACCTAAAGAAGACAGCTATGAAATTTATGTAGACGGTTCATATATTAACAATAATGTAGGTTATGGAGTTGTCATACTAAAAAATGGGGAACTCCTAAAGGAAATTTCCGGCTGTGTTACTGATCCGGCTTTTACAGGTTCAAGGCAGGTTGGAGGAGAAATTACTGCTGTTATGGAAGCGTTAGCATGGTCAAAAAGGGAAAAAATAAATAAAGTTACTATATTTTATGATCTTGAGAACTTAAAGAAGTGGGCTACAGGAGAGTATTCGGCTAACATCCCGATGTCAAAGGCATATAGGGATTTTATACAAAATAGTGGGATAAGTGTGCAATGGAATAAAGTAGCTGCTCATTCCGGAGTAAAGTGGAATGAAAGAGCTGACGAGTTAGCCAAAAAAGGAACAGCCGAGAATGTTAAGAATAATAAAGAGGCTCCAGATTTAATTAAAGAACTAGAAGAAACTGCAGAAAGATTTGCATTATACTTAGAAGATAATGGCTATATTGCTGAATTTCTGCGTATTTATAATAAGATGTCCGCTAAGATTTGCATAGAAAAAGATGGGGAGTTGCTAGGGTATATTGATATATATAATACTAAGAAATTGCATCTCCAACCTAGATACCATGAGATAAAGGAAGATGATGTTAGGGAGGAAATGAAAAGGTTATGGGAAACTTTTCGCCAAAGTTAAAAAATATAAAAAATATAAATATAGATCGACGATTATTTGGAAGGGGTGCTGAACCTTATAGGGATATTTTCCCAAAGCCTTGAAAAGATATATTGATATGGAGGTAGATGTTGATGGAAAATAAAAAAGAAATAAAATCCTCACGGAAGCTTATTATTAAAATAATTATTCCGCTTATTATTGTCATTGCAATTGTGGGAATATGGTTTATTAAAAACGCCGATAAGCCTCCTTTGGTAACAAGTGATAATCCTGATTTTTCACTTCATGTAACTGAAGAATACGATTTTGAAAAACTAAAATCCTACGGTCTGCCCATTATGATAGATTTTGGTGCGGATTATTGTCCGCCCTGTAGAGAGATGACTCCCATTTTAGTAAAACTTAACCAAGAATTACAAGGAAAAGCAATTATTAAATATATAGATGTAGAGAAGTATCCTGAATTAGCACAAGACTACCCGATTAGTGTAATTCCTACGCAGGTCTTTTTTGATAAAGATGGAAAGCCATATACTCCGTCTGATGCAAAGGCTTTAGAAATGATAATGTATACATCAAAAGATACAGGTGAGCATGTATTCACTGTTCATGAGGGGATTATGACAGCCGAGAAGGTAATTACTGTGCTTAAAGAAATGGGGATGGAAGAGTGATAAATCAGTGGCTGGAAGCATTGTCAAAACTTATAACTGAAAGTTTGTGGCTTGCTCCTCTGCTGGCATTATTGGCAGGGGTGTTAACTTCTGTTACACCATGTGCATTGCCGGTTATTCCTCTTGTGATAGGATATGTAGGTGGTTCAAAAAGCAATGATCCTAAAAAAGCATTTAGGTTGTCATTAATCTTTGCACTTGGATTGACAGTTACATTTACAGTACTTGGTACAGTTGCTTCATTAGTTGGAAAACTTATGGGAGCATCAGGTAAGTGGTGGTATATTGTACTTGGTATATTAATGGTATTAATGGCACTCCAAACCTGGGAAGTTTATAATTTTATTCCATCTACATATTTAACCGACAAAAGCACAAGAAAAGGATATATAGGGGCATTTATTGCAGGAATATTAGGAGGGGTATTTTCATCACCTTGTGCGACTCCTGTATTGGTTGTTTTACTGGGTATTGCAGCACGCAGCGGAAATATTGCATGGGGTGTACTGCTCCTGCTGTTATATTCAATTGGTCACGGTGTGCTGATAGTGGCAGCAGGAACATCTGTAGGATTTGTGAAAAAAGTAACGTCAAGCGAAAAATATGGCCTGTTTAGTAAGGCATTAAAATATATCATGGGTGGAATTATTCTATTGATAGCATTTTATATGTTTTATTTAGGGTTTTAAATTTAATTATGGAGGATAGTTGTGTCAGCAAATATTTTGGTAGTAGATGATGAAGAGTCAATTACTGATTTGGTTGAAGTCTACTTGAAGAGTGAAAATTACAATGTTTATAAGTTTTATACTGGCAAGGAAGCTTTGGAATGTATAGATAAAGTACCGTTGGATTTAGCAATTTTAGATGTTATGCTACCTGATATCGATGGCTTTTCTATATGCCAAAAGATACGTGAAGAATACTTTTTCCCAATCATAATGCTTACTGCAAAAGTTGAGGATATAGATAAAATAATGGGCTTAACCCTTGGTGCGGATGATTATATTACAAAGCCGTTTAATCCTTTGGAACTGGTAGCTCGTGTTAAAACTCAGTTAAGAAGATATACAAAATATAATATTAATGAAGCACAGGATGATTATGAGGAACCTAACAACGAATATGATTTTGAAGGATTAGTTATTAATAATGATTCGCATAAATGCACATTATATGGAAAGCAGCTTTCCTTAACACCGACAGAATTTTCAATTCTTTGGCATTTGTGTGAAAATAAAGGCAAGGTAGTTTCAACGGAAGAATTATTTGAAGCAGTTTGGGGTGAAAAATACCTGGATAATAACAATACTGTTATGGCACATGTAGCACGATTGCGTGAAAAAATGAATGAACCATCGCGAAAACCAAAGTTTATAAAAACGGTATGGGGGGTTGGTTATACAATTGAGTAAGAAAAGAAGAAACCGCCTTTCTGCTAAAGACATATCAAGAGCTAGCTTTATGCGTTTTTTTATTACAATGGTTATTTTTTCAGTAGCTTTAGTTGTTGCTTTTATTTTTGCATGGTATATTGGTACAAGACTTCCTTGGAGTGGCAACGAATTACTATATCCTATATTACATAAAATTGCCCAAAATATGGAACTGTTTTTTATTTTTTGTTGGTTAGTTGGATTTATTATTATATTTATTATCTATTGGCAAAAACCGTATGGTTATATTGATACCATAGTAGAGGCAAGTAATATGCTTGTGGCATCCAATGACGATTTCATTAACCTTCCACCGGAATTAAGACAAGTGGAAGATCGGATGAATCAAATAAAGCAGGAGGCAATTCATAATGCTCGTCTGGCTAAGGAAGCAGAACAACGAAAGAATGATTTAATAGTTTATCTGGCTCATGATTTGAAAACGCCTTTGACCTCTGTTATCGGATATTTGACATTGTTGCATGATGAGCCGCAAATATCGGAAGAACTTCGAATCAAATACCTTTCAATTTCTTTAGAAAAAGCAGAACGATTAGAAGATTTAATAAATGAATTTTTTGAGATTACACGATTTAACTTAAGCCAACTTACACTTGAGATTAGCAGAGTTAACTTAACCAGAATGCTCGAACAAATCACTTTTGAATTTAAACCTTTGCTTGCCGAAAAAAATCTTAAGTGTTCTTTAAATTGTCCTCTAAATGTTGAAATCAAATTTGATGTTAACAAGATGGAACGTGCATTTGATAACCTTATTCGCAATGCCATAACATATAGTTTTGAAAACAGTACAATTGAAGTTACTTTAAATCAAAAACAAGATGGTGTGTATATTCATTTTAAGAATCATGGAAACACTATTCCCAAAGAAAAACTCAATCGCATTTTTGAACAATTCTTCAGATTAGATGCTTCGCGAACCACCAAAACTGGAGGTGCCGGACTTGGACTTGCAATTGCAAAGGAAATTATAGAATCACATAATGGAACTATAATTGCAGCAAGCGAAAATGAGATAACTGAGTTTACAGTTTATCTGCCGGTAATATAAATTAAGACATAGCAAATACCGGATTACAG
>CAZEYH010000239.1:0-4794 GCA_964515895.1 uncultured Clostridiaceae bacterium
TCTGGAAATACGGAAAAAGCTCAATAGAGGTTATGTCTGAACTGGTAAAATATGTTGATGTTGGAATTGCAAATGAGGAAGACTGTCAAAAGTCTCTTGGAATAACTGTTGATGTTGATGTTGAGAGTGGCAAATTAAATATAGATAAATATAAAGAATTATCATCAAAGGTTATGAAGATATTTCCGAACCTTAAGGTTATGGCAATTACTCTTCGTGAAAGCAGGAGCGCAGATCAGAACGGATGGTCAGCCTGCTTAAATGATGGCGAAAATTTTTATCACAGCCGAAAATATGACATTACTGATATAGTTGACCGTGTAGGCGGAGGGGATTCTTTTTCAGCCGGATTAATATACGGGCTTAATAAATATGAGAATCACGAATATGCTCTCAACTTTGCAGTGGCAGCAAGCTGCTTGAAGCATTCCATAAGCGGAGATTTCAACAGAGTAACAGTAAAAGAAGTTGAAAATCTAATGGGCGGGGATGCATCTGGACGTGTCCAAAGATAGAAAAGATAGATATACATCGGAAGATAGGTAGATAAAGTAGATAGATAAATCAAGCGGATAAATCAAGCGGATAGATAGATTTGAAATTTGAAAAGGTGCTGTTGATTGAAAAGACAATTAGGAGCACCTTTTGTTTCCTCACAAGAATGCTGTAGCAAACGTCTCTTATATCAGAAATGTTATATGAAAGAAATGGATAATTCATATGAAATAATTAACGATCATATAGAGGAGAAGAAAATGTACGATATAGCAATTGTTGGTGGTGGACCGGCCGGAGCAACATTAGCAAGATTGATAGGTAATAAATATAAAGTTTTACTTTTAGAAAAGCGTACTTTTCAAGAACCATTATATTATGGAACACAAAAATGCTGTGGAGGATTAATAGATCCTGATGCGCAAAAAATGTTAGCTTCATTTGGATTAGGTCTGCCAAAATCAGTTATTTTGAGTCCTCAAATGTTTGCAGTCAGAACTATAGATAATGATAATTTAATTGAGAGGTATTATCAACGTCACTATATTAACATAGATAGAGAAGAGTTTGATAAATGGCAAGAATCGTTAATTCCTCCAACAGTTAATATTGTTAAAGGAAGTATTTATAGATCACATGTAGTGTTAAAAGATTGTGTGAAGATTAGATTTTCAATAGGAAGTGTGAATTGTGAAGAAAAGGCTAAATTGCTTATAGGAGCTGACGGGGCTTTTTCGAAAGTTAGGAGGGTTGCTTTCCCAAATCAAAATTTTCCTAAGAAATATATCGCGATTCAAGAATGGTTTGAAACTTCTCAGAATGTAAATTATTATGGTGCCATATTTGATAGCGAAATAACAGACTTTTATTCGTGGATAATTCCTAAAGAAAGTATTCTCATCGTTGGTTCTGCATTACTTCCTAATAATGATACCCATAAAAGGTTTGAACTATTGAAACTAAAGTTAAAAAATTATGGGTTTGAATTTAATAAAAGCATAAGAAAAAATGGGGCATATTTGTTACGACCTCAAGCTATAAATCAAATTCATATAGGCAGTGGCAGAGTTGGTTTAATTGGAGAATCGGCAGGTTTTATCAGTCCTAGCTCTGCAGAAGGACTTAGTTATGCCTTTAAAAGTGCATTAGCTCTTTCTAAAGCTCTTTCCCAAGGAATTGACCATTGGCAAGAATTGTACAAGGCAAATACGGCTAATTTACGTAGAAATATTATATTAAAGAATTTAAAATCACCATTTATGTATAATAAGATATTACGAAAAATTGTTATGAAATCAGGGTTGAAAAGCATTGTTTTAAATGTAAATGACACCTTAAAAGTTGAGTAAAAGGATATAATGAATTGTACGTTTTTTATTATGCCACTGATTGATCATATCTATATTATATTAGGAGGTTGATTTTCCTATGAAAGATTTGATATTAAATAATTTGCAGTGGCTTTTATTTATTATAATATTACCGGAGATGAAGACCAAATACTTATACTTATAAAGAATAAATAAAAAGACATATTATCAATATAATATGTCTTTTTATTTGGCGTGTCTATGTTGACCAACATTGCGATTATTGGACGTTATACATTCCTTTGCTTTCCATATATTGAAAGATAGCTTCACCGTGCTTTTGTTCTTCCTTTTGTATATGATTTAATACATCACGAACTCTAGTATCTCTAAACTCAAAAATTGCAGTATCATAAGTTCCTGAAACATATTTTTCTGTCATTAATAAATCCGTGCACATATCAGCATCAGATAAATTAATTCCGCTTGGTTGAATATTATTAATATTAACGGTTGAAGCTTGGTTCCCCATGGTTTGTGCAGTGTTTTGATTTTGTTGCTGGTTCGTTTGAGGGATTTTACCATTTAATAATTGATTGATGCTATCAAGATGTGTTTTTTCAACTTGTCCATTAGCATAAAATATTTGTTTCAGCTGGTTATCTTTAGCTTGTTTCGAATAATTTGCATATTTAGCTATACAAACCTGCTCATGTTTTTTTTGATCTTCCAGTAACATTCTTTCTTTTTGTGATAATGATATTTCCATAATGATACACCTCCAATCTCATTTTACGTAAATTTTATTATTTTATACTTACAATTAAACTTTTGCAGGAAAACTGAACTAGTTATTTTGTGAATTTGATTTTTTTCGTAGTTGAATTTAAAGGCTCTAGGCTCCGTAATAACAACTACTAGTGAATATTTCTTTCAATTTAAAATGCACTCACCATTAAAACCGTAACCTGTTTTTTACATCAAATATGTGCTATAATGTTATTAACATTATGGTTATATATTATATAATTATATAGATCATATGTATAATTATATAGATCATAATTGTGTAGAGCATAATACAAAATTAATATAAATATAGTGGTGAGTTCTTTGAATTGTAACTATCTTGATGGTAATATGCATGAAGGCATACATATTGTAAGAATAGAAGACAATAAAAACAACCTACCGTTTTTTATTATAAAAATGGATAGGTGTAATCAAACCAAACACATGCATGAATTTGTTCAGATTGTTTATATGTGTAAGGGAAAACTCAAGCATGTAATTAATAATAATGCCTTTGATGTATATAAAGGTGATATTTTTATTATCCCACCTTATGTTCCCCATTATTTTATTGATTCTTCTGAAGAAAAGTTTGAGATTATAGAATTCGAGTTTATTCCGGAATTTATTAATGAACGTTTCTCAGGACTTCCAAACAAAAATAAAGATACCGGGTTTATGGATTTTGCATATCTTGAACCTTTTCTTGTAGCTGAAAATGAGGTTAAACCAAGGCTTAATCTTTCCGGAAGCATCCAAATTGAAGTAGAGAAAATACTAAATGAAGTTTTGCTTGAGTATGAACGTAAAGATACTGATTTTGAACTTATTATAAAAGCATTACTTTTGAAACTTCTTGTTATTGTAGGGAGAGAGTATAAAGAGAAAATAGTAGGAACCCAATATGACGATGTGTTTGCAAGACACAGAGATGCATTATATAATGCTATTGAGTTTATTAATACTAATTATAACAAGGATATAGCAATAGATGATGTTGCTAAGGTAGCTATGCTTTCACAGTCTTATTTCAGGTATTTGTTCAAACAAATAACACAAAAAACTTTTATAGAATATGTCAATGGGTTAAGGGTGACAAAAGCTGTAGAACTGCTCAAGACAAGACCTGATATGAAGGTTATAGATATTTGTTATGAAGTTGGCTTTAATAATGCTAATCATTTTAACAGGGTATTCCGGAGCGAGACAGGAGCTACACCAATGCAGGTAAGGAAGAGACGTTTTTAAAGAGAATTTCTCAAAAACATATAGAAAGGGGTTTTCGGTATGAAAAAACCGGTAATAATTGCTCACAGAGGTGCGTCTGCTTATGCACCTGAAAACACTATGGTAGCTTTTAAAAAAGCATTGGAAATGAAGGCAGGGGGGATAGAGACTGATGTTCATTTAACAAAGGATGGATATCCCGTTGTAGTTCATGATGAAAAACTAGGCCGTACTTCTAATGGAACAGGATTAATTAAGGACAAAACTTTAGAGGAATTAAAAGAACTGGATTTTGGCAGCTGGTTTTCAGAAGAATTTAAAAATCAATCTATACCTACTTTAGACGAAGTAATGGATCTAATTTCAACAGAAAATATTCTGTTTAATATTGAGTTGAAGAGTGGAGTTGTTTTATATCATGGTATAGAAAAAATTGTAGTAGATATGATAAAGAAATACAAAATGGAAGAAAAAGTTATAGTTTCATCGTTTAATCATTATAGCCTTTTAGAAGTAAAAAAGATTGCACCTGAAATAAAAATTGGCCTTTTATATTCAGCCGGTCTGGTAGCACCTTGGGAATATGCAAAAAGACTTGGTGCTGAAGCAATTCATCCCCTGTATATCAGCATACCGCCAGAGGCTGTTAAAGCCTGTAACGAAAACGGAGTGCTGGTTAATCCTTATACCATTGATATACCTGAACATATTAAATTTGCTGCTTTAGCAGGAGTTGATGGAATTATTACCAATGTGCCGGATGTAGCTATTAAAGTACTTGATGGATTAGCCTAAATAAAATATAAATTAGCATTAACTAAACTATAAATGAGGGGGGTATTAACTATGAAGTTGGATTATAAAAAGACTTTTATTATTGGGTTAGGTTTTTTTACTGTAAGCATAGTATGGTCCATATATAATGTTGCAGTACCAATATACTTGGATGAACTTGGATTAAAAGGACTGA
>CAZEYH010000240.1:0-4789 GCA_964515895.1 uncultured Clostridiaceae bacterium
CCCACGACCTCCAGGGCCACAACCTGGCGCTCTAACCAGCTGAGCTATACCCACCATATTTACCATCTTGTTTTCTACTTTATTCAAATTCCCTATATTTCATGTCCGTCTTGTAAAAAGACTTCACATTTCAAAGGACACTGATTATTTTAAGATAGAATTCAGCTTTTGTCAAGAGCAAAAATTCATTTTGTATGATTATTCTTTCTAAAGATACTATAAATTAAGTACTTCAAGCTAAAATTTTAATAAGTTAATGTCAGAGCCGGCAATGTTTCAAACGCTAATTTAGAGAGTGTTGAAAGTTATCCGGGGTTGCTTAAAAATATTAAGATGACGGAATCTTTAAGATTTTACAGGAAACCGGAAAAGGCATAGCTGCCTTTCCGGCTTCTAAAAATCACTACCATCCAATAATTAAAATAGGGAAACTCATATATGCAACACAACGACTAGATTATTTAATTAAATCTCCGGTATTACAATTTCAATTTCTCTTCCAAGATCTGCTGATTTAGAAATTCCATCAATTATTGCCTGGTTATATAATATCTGACTTGTTGGAACAGGTGCACTAGTTCCGTCTATTATAGCATCAAGGAAAGATCTTACCTTCAAATCAAAAAGATCTTCTTTTGTTTCAAGTATTGGTACTTTTGTCTCAGTTTGTAACCCTGCTACATCATGATATATAGTCATAGCTCCGCCAACAGATCCATTCCAGCATTCGGTTGATGGAATACGAAGTGCGCCTTTTTTCCCAAAAATAATAGTATCCCCTGTAGTATCGGGATGCATAGCCCATGCAATTCTAAAATCCAATATAATGCCGCCTTCCAGACGAATAAAAGCTGCAGCAAAATCATCTACTCCAAATATATCTGCATATTCCGGTTTATTTGAATATTCTTTACTTTTACCAAAGAAATCGGATTTATAACCTGTAACAGTAAGTGGCTTTGGATAACCAATTGCATTTAAAACCATATCAAGTGAATAACAACCTATATCCCCAAGTGCACCAAGACCGGCCGTTTCTTTTTCTATAAATGAAGTTCCAAATGGAGTAGGTATTCCTCTTCTTCTTCCTCCACCTGTTTGAATATAGTATATTTCTCCAAGTTCACCTGATTCAACTATTTTCTTTATCATTTTCATATTTTCATCAAAACGGGGTTGGAATCCTATCGAAAGGACTTTACCGCTTTCTTTTTCTGCTCTCATTATTTTAACTGCTTCATCAAGGGTAACACACATAGGTTTTTCAAGTAAAACATTAACACCTTTTTTGAGTGCGTATATTGTACACTCAGCATGAGTTGCATTGTAAGTACATACACTAACTGCATCTAATTCTTCATTATCTAACATGTCCTTATGGCTTAAATAAACTCTTGCTCCTTCAACACCATTATCTTCAAAAAACTTCTTAGCTTTTCCCTCTATTAAATCAGCACCTGCAACAACTTCTACATCCGGCATGTTTTTATATGCTATCAAATGATATTCTGCAATCCATCCTGTACCGATTATTCCAACCTTTAATTTTTTTGAAGTATCGCTTTTTTTAGTATTAGAAATATTTTCTTTAAACTTGTTTAATAATTCGCTATTTGCCATAATAACCTCCACTCCGCCACTGCCATTTGTGGCCTAAATAGTAATATAAATTATTTTTTATGTTAAACCTTTCAATTCCAATTGCGATTACGCTTACAATAACGATTCCAATAACAGTTCTAATAACAGTTCTAATTATGACTCTTATTATTATAATCCTAATTTTTTCAGAAATTCACGGCTAAGTTTGGCAGATTCAAGTTCAGTTTGACCTTTAGCAGGCCTATCCTGCTCTACTATAACCCATTTTGTATTAACTTTTTTGCAAGTATCTAAAATACTTTTGAAATCTTGAACGCCATAACCTACAGGACGAAAAGCAAAATCCTCTTCATCTTTATCTTCATTTTCATCTTTTCCTACAGATGAATCACTCCCTATTAATTCATATAAATTTTCCTTTTTACCTCTGCCCTTCATCACAAAGTCCTTTAAATGCACAATTGGAGCTCTATCTTGGTACTTCATCAAATATTCTGAAGGATTTACTCCTGCAACATTAACCCAGCAGGTGTCAATTTGTGTTTGGAGCAAATCCTTTGAAATAAATTTGTAAATTGTATCCAAGTAATATTCCCCGTCTATAATATCAAACTCAAAATTGTGATTGTGATATAGCATTGTCATTCCATATTCTTTAGCTTTTTCACAAATAAAAGATATGTTTTTCAATGTTGTATCAAAATTTCCTGCTTGTGGTCTGGCCTCTTCCGGCAAATATGGAATAGCAATATACTCTAGCCCGATATCTTTATATGTTTGAAGTGTTTTATCAGGGTCTTCTAGCAATTCGTCTAAAGGAACATGTGCTGATACAGCCTTTAAAGAAAGCTCATCCAGCATCTTTCTAACCTCTGTGCCTTTTTTCCCAAAAAGCCCGGCAAATTCTACTCCTTCATATCCCAATTCTTTTACTTTTTCCAATGTACCCTTAAAATCTTTTTCCATTTCATTTCTTATAGTATATAGTTGTAATCCAACTGACAATGACATAGTAACCCCCCTTAAGATATATATTTCTAGTTGTATTATAAGACGCAATATGCTATAATACAAGTCAATTAACTAATATTATAGGACGTATATTGTGCAATATGTTAAGGAGTAATAATATGGTAGCTTTTTATGAAAACAAAGACAAAGATTTAATGTTTAATTATGGGAGTAGATTAGACTTTGCTGCTCATCTTCATAAACATATTGAACTTGTATATATGCTGGAAGGTGAAACCATTACCTATGTGGACGGGAAAAAGGCTATTTTAAAAAAGGGCGATATATTTATTACTTTTCCAAATCAGATTCATCAATACTTTAGTAAAGGTCCTGAAAAGTTTTTAATTTCTATATTTTCACCGGATATATTGCCAGAAATGAAGTATATATTTATAAACTATATACCGGAATCACAAGTTATAGAAGAAGCATATAAATACCCAAATTTATATGTAATTTTATCTTCTGCAGTTAAAGCATACGAATCTGAATATAAATATAAAGGCCTGCTGACAAAAGGATATTTACTGACTTTTTTTGGTGAACTTTTAAAATGCATGAAACTTACACCAATAAAATCTTCAAATTTATCAATGCTTCAAAGCATATTAAATTATTGCTCGGAAAATTATATGAAAGATTTATCTTTAGAATCTGTTTCAAATGCACTGCACGTAAGTAAATACTATGTTTCTCATTTACTTAAGAAAAAAATCGACATAGGCTTTAGTGACTATATTAATTCCCTTCGTATTTCAGAAGCATGTGAGCATCTATTATCTGAAGAAAAAAGCATCACAGAAATAGCATATCTTGTTGGATTTAATACCACAAGAACTTTTAACAGAGCATTTAAGAAACATACGGGAATGACACCTACTTGTTTTAGAGCATCTATGTCAGGCACAAAATACAAGTAGGTGCCGGACACATCAATAAAGCCGTGCGAAATCCGGAGTTATTCTTCCCTAATCTCCTTTAACCATAAGGCACTTTCAGCATCACTTGGCATACTCCATCCACCTCTCGGGGATAAGCTTACTGAACCTATCCTTGGGCCATCCGGCATACATGAACGTTTAAACTGCTGTCTAAAAAACCTTTTCAAAAAAACCTCTAACCATTTTTTTATAATATCTCTAGGATATTTATCTTTAAAAGCATGTTCCGCAAGAAAAAGTATCTTCCTAGGACGCATTCCGTACCTTACCATATAATATAGAAAGAAATCATGCAGCTCATAAGGTCCAATAATATCTTCGGTTTTTTGTTTAATTTCTCCCTTGGATGTTGGAGGTAATAATTCGGGGGATATTGGTGTATTTACCACTTTAAGTAGTACATCTTTTGTTTTATCATCTACTTTATTATTTGCAGCCCAATTAATAAGATATCTTACTAAAGTTTTAGGTACTCCGCAATTTACATTATACATGGACATATGGTCACCATTATAGGTACACCAACCAAGTGCAAGTTCGGATAGATCTCCAGCCCCAATAACCAAACCGCCCTCCTTGTTTGCAATATCCATAAGTATCTGATACCTTTCCCTTGCCTGCACATTCTCATATGTTACATCATGTATATCCAGATCATGTTTAATATCCTTAAAATGCTGTAGACAAGCCGGTATTATATCTATCTCTCGAATACTTACTCCTAAATTTTTCATTAACTCAATTGCATTTTCATAGGTAGTCTTAGTTGTCCCAAATCCGGGCATTGTTATACCTATTATATCCTCTCTTGGTTTACTCATCTTATCAAAGGAATTAGCTGTAACCAGTAATGCCAAAGTTGAGTCAAGACCGCCTGAAACCCCAATAACCGCATGTTTAGACTTTGTATGCATTATTCTTTTTGTAATGCCTGCAATTTGAATTTCAAAAACTTCATTACATCTTTTATCTCTTATTTTTTCGTCTGATGGCACAAAAGGATATGGATAAATATGTCTACATAAGTTTCTCAGATTAGGATATTTTAGTTGGGGATTTTCCAAAATAAAGCCTATTTTTCTATATTTATTTGGATTAATCCACGATGACATACTATTATCTATAGAAAGTTGTACCATTCCTTTGGTAAAACCACTGTTTTTTACCTTTTCCTTGGTTAATCTTTCAATATCAATATCTGTATAAATCAATTGGCTACCAGCTAAAAACCT
>CAZEYH010000241.1:0-4781 GCA_964515895.1 uncultured Clostridiaceae bacterium
TGGACATCAGTTACAGGAACTATTATCTTTGAACTCAATCCTTGCACACCTTTACACGAGTGCTTTTGTTACATGATGGACTGGTTCCCGCGAAGCCAGAAGCAGATAGGGATGTCTGCTCCTTTAATAAGAACTATCCTATAGCACATTTTTACCATTTTTACAAATTTACTGTTTACATTAAACCTAATTGTGTTATAAGGTATTACAATTTATTGTTTCACTGTTGTGAAGAACGATAAACTTCTGGCTGTTGTCTAATATCGGTAAAACGTCTTCTTTCACTTTCCTTTTTATATAAGGATACAGTAATTGATAAAATTATTAGAATACAGCCTGCCACCGCCCCGAATCCTTCGGGTTTTTCCCCTAAAAAAACAAAACCTAATACCATTGTAGCTATAGGTTCAATAGTGTAAATAATTACTGCTTTTTCAGCTTCCACATATCTTATAGCACTACTTTGTATAAGTATAGTAAATACTGTTACAAAAATACTTATAGAAATTAAGATTATAAATTGAAGAGATTTTAAGTTTTCAAATTCAGTAAAAGGTTTTTTTAAAAAAATAGACATCAATAAATATACAGGTGTACTTACTACATGTTGAATGAACGTAAAATGCACAGGTTCTATCCTATCGGAATTAATTCTCATGCTTGCCAGATATAAAGAAAAAAATACTGCATTTCCCAAAGCAAGGAGATCTCCCGGATTAAAGCGAAAACTCTTAAGGTCACAAGTTAAAAGGAATATACCTATGAGTGCCCCTATTGCACCTACTATCACACCTTTTTCGGGTAGTTTCTTTTCATAAATAGCAATTATCAAAGGTGTTATTATAACGGATAGCTGTACAATAAATGCAGTGTTAAAACTGCTGGTATACTGAAGAGCTAGTATGAAAAAGGTGTTACTGACAATTGAAAAGCAACTAATAGCAATACTGGGTAATATAGTTTCGGTCTTTATTTGACTTAAACTACGAAAATATAAGATTATAATTGCTATTAGACCACCTAACGATGATAAAAATAATATCGTAAAGCGGGGGAGATAAGATAACAGCATCTTTGACCATACATAAGATGACCCCCACAAAATTCCATTAAGAAAAAGGAAAGCTTTTGCATTGTTTTTATTAATTAATGAATTCATATTTTTCCTCCCTTAAATATAAGTTTCCTTATTTGTCTTTTGCATGAAATATTTCAACAAGATATAATCTGCATGTAACCTGTATGAAATCTTTCAATAATACATATTATACTCATAATATTTACAATGTTTTGTGCATATAATGCTTGATATATTGCAAAAGCTGCTTTATGATATATTAAGGAATGTGTTTTTTAAAAGAAACCATGCAGCTAGCATGTCATCATAGTTTAAAGAATATGCGAAAGAATATGCAGGAGTATATTAGAATTAGAGTGTTAACGTGAAAATTATATTTAATTACTATTTGTGTCACCGGCAACAGCCATAACAACAGCCACAATGATAACCACAGTGATAGTAATAGTCATGGTGACAGCTATAGCAATAACGACAACAGTGAAATGGAGAGTTTTATGAATAAAAAGAGTGCTTTAACTTCAAAACGTGGATACCTTAATAGAGACTTTGAGTTTTTCCACTTGAAAGACCAAAAATATATGCATTTTGAATACCACTATCATGACTTTGTAAAAATATTAATATTCATTTCGGGAAAAGTAACCTATCTTATAGAGGGTAAAGCTTACAGACTAAGACCATGGGATATTTTACTTGTAGGGAATGAAGAAATACATAAACCTATTATAGAGCCGGGAGTAATTTACGAAAGATTTATAATCTGGGTTAACCCCATTTTTATAGAAAAACATAATAGTACTGATTGTAATCTTATGACATGTTTTAAGCTTGCTTTACAAGAAAAGTACAACTTGATAAGACCGGATATGGAGGTTATAAATAATATAAGGTTTATGCTTTTGCAGTTGGAGAATGCTTGTAAGCATGAAGAGTTTGGCAGCCATATACTAAAAAATTCTATTTTGATGCAGTTGATTGTACATTTAAACAGGGAATATTTGAAAGAAGCAAATAACAGGAAAGGAAAATGTTCTGATAGTATCGATATTAAATATGACAAAACTATAGAAAAGGTATTAGATTATATTAATAGTAATCTTGATGATAATCTATCTATTGATAATCTTTCATCCAAATTCTATATAAGTAAATATTATCTTATGCATAAGTTCAAAAAACAAACAGGTTATTCACTACATCAATATATATCACACAAAAGACTTATTAAGGCAGGTGCATTAGTTAAAAAAGGCATACCTCCAACCCAGGTATGCACTGAATGTGGGTTTGGAGATTATTCAAATTTTGTACGTGCTTTTAAAAAGATGTATGGATCTTCACCCAAAAATTACTATAAAGACAGTCAAGAAATTAGAAAGCAAGAGCCTATGCATTATCACTAGTTTTCGTTGGTTATTATCAGCTATCCTTTAATCTCATTGAAAGCATAGTGTTTCTTTTTTGTGTTTTATTATTGGATACAGATATTCCTATAGCCTTCTTTGTACCTACAAGTACAATTGCTCTCTTTGCTCTGGTCACACAGGTATATAGTAAATTTCTCTGCAGCATTATGAAGTGTTGTGTGGTAATGGGTACGACCACAATACTATATTCACTGCCCTGGCTTTTGTGTATGGTTGTGGCATAGGCTAATACTATTTCATCCAACTCTGTTGCATCATATTCAACTTCATTCTCGTCAAAGGAAATTATAACTACTCTATCTTCTGTGTCAATATGGGTAATTATTCCTATATCACCATTGAAAACATTTTTTTCGTAATTGTTTTTAATTTGCATAACCTTATCTTTTAGTCGATAGGTTATCCCACCATATTTTATACTTATTACTGATGGATTTAGAGCTTCTTGTAGGACTAGGTTAAGGTTATAGGCTCCTGTTTCGCCTCTTTGCATTGGACTTAATACTTGTATGTCATTTACAGGATCGACCTTATAATAACCGGGTAATCTTCTTGTGCAAAGCCCCTTTATTATTTCAACAATTTTCTCAGGGTCTTCCTCTTCTATAAAGAAAAAGTCGCTGTCCTTTCCGCCTCTTAATTTGGGAAATTCACCTTTGTTTATTTTGTGAGCATTAGTGATGATAGCACTTCCAAGAGCCTGCCTAAATATCCTGGTAAGACGCACTACATTAACAACCCCTGAATCTATAATATCTTTCAATACATTGCCGGCTCCTACAGAAGGTAATTGATCTACATCCCCTATAAGGATCACAATTGCATGATCCGGGGTAGCTTTTAGAAGATTATACATAAGAATTATGTCAACCATAGAGGTTTCATCAATAATAAGTACATCACAATCTAATGGGTTTTCTTCATTCTTTTTATATCCTTCAGGTGGTTTATATTCTAAAAGACGATGTATAGTTTTTGCTTCCATGCCGGTAGTTTCAGACAACCTTTTAGCAGCTCTGCCTGTTGGTGCAGCCAATAAAACCTTTGCACTTATTTCCCGGAATACTTTTATTATGGCAAGGGTTGTGGTAGTCTTACCGGTACCGGGACCCCCCGTGAGAACCATGAATTTTGATTTAGCAGCAGTCTTTATTGCTTCAACCTGTACATCATCATATTTAATACTACATTCATCCTGAACCTTTTGAATTACATTGTCAGTGTTTACTGTATTATAGATACTCTGTACCGATAGTATCTCCTTTATCCTATTGGCAATTCCTATTTCGCTATAATAAAAGGGAGGCAGATATATGGAATCATCTACATCGGCAATTATCGTTCCCTCATCAATCATACGGTAAATAGTAGCGTCAATAAGTTCTGCATCCAATTCCAGCATCTTTTCAGCTTCAGAGATAAGCTGCCCTTTTTCTGCATAGCAATGACCGTCATTTGACAATTCATTTAAAACATATATTATACCTGAACGGCATCTCTCGAAAGAGTTTTTATCATATCCCATCTGCTGTGCAATTCTATCAGCAGTTTTAAAACCAATACCCCAAATATCATCAGCAAGCCTATAAGGATTGCTTTTAACAATATCTATGCTTTCATTTCCATAAGTTTTATAAATTTTAACAGCATAAGCTGTTGATACACCGTTGCTCTGAAGAAACAGCATAACATTCTTTATCTCTTTTTGCTCCTGCCACGCCTTCTTAATCATTTCAAGTCTCTTTGGCCCGATCCCTTCAACCTCTGTAAGTTTGTCCGGCCTTTCCTCAATAATTCTTATAGTATCTTCTTTAAACTGCTTTACTATTTTCTTTGCATATATAGGACCTATCCCTTTAATAAGGCCACTACCCAAGTACTTCTCAATACCTGCTATAGTTGCAGGCACAGTTTCATAATATTCTACGGCATTAAACTGTCTTCCATATTTACTGTCATTTCTCCACTCACCTTTTAATCTTACAGTTGCCCCAACATTAACAGAGGCAAGACTACCTATAACAGTTACAAGTTCAGCAAAGCCTTTTGATTTTATTTTAATAACACTAAAACCATTTTCTTCATTGCAATATGTAATTCTTTCTACTACTCCACTCAAAACTTCCATGTTTCAATACTCCACCCCGTTAGTATTATACTACAAGCTATCATATCATAAATGATTATACCATATATTGGAGGTGAAATGGTATAGTAGGACATTGTCATAAATCGGTCAGAACAGAAAATATAAAATATTTTTTAACGGTTGA
>CAZEYH010000242.1:0-1662 GCA_964515895.1 uncultured Clostridiaceae bacterium
TCATCTCTTATTATTTGTATACCGGATTGTTTACTGGAATCCGACTCTATATTCTTATCCCCTATCGACCGGTTTTGACCCTCTTCCTTTATTTTTATTTTATCTTTAGGTAAAATATTTAACATTACATTTTCTTCAAGTTTGTAAACCATATTAATATTTTCTATATCTGCCTCTTTTGTCGCTCCTCCTGCTGCTTCAATAGCTTCATATATCATTTGCCCTTTCTCCAGAGTTATTATTCCCGGATTATTTACGCAACCTATTATATAAACCTTAATTTTTTCAGTTTCTTCTACACTTTTTACACTTTCTATATCCTCTACATCCTCATTTTCTATGCTTTTTCTATCTTCAATATTCTTTCTATTTTTTTCTAAACTAAGTTTATCCTCTTTTGGATTAATACTATTCGCTCCTAGAACAGCATTTTCAGAATTTTCTGAATCTCCAGCATATATAATAACTTCATCTCCTCCTTTACTAATCAAATAACCGATCAATGCTAATAACATTAACATAAAAATAGCTATTACAGCGATAATTTCCTTTTTTATATGTATTATAGTATTAAATAACTTTAATGTCATTTTTATCCTCCCTTCATTATTCATAATTCTACATAAAACAAAATATACCTTTTTTTTATAAATTATTTTATACATTTTTAATAATTTTTCTGGTATACTTATTTTATATTTTGTAATATGAATATAAGTGGTTTCGGAGGATGTTTTTTAGATGAAGAAAAGATTTTTACCAATATTTTTACAAATAATTGTTGCAATAATAGCTCTATTTATTTTTGTAATCCCGAGAAGTATTTCTTTTGCCCAACCTACTGTATCGGAAAGTAAAGTTGAAGGTGCTGATTTCGGTAAAGGAATTGAAATATATGACGTACATAAAGTATATGAAACATTAAATTTAGGCATTGAAGCTGAATCATGCATATTGATAGATTCTAATACCGGTCAGATACTTTATAGTCAGGACGCAGATAAACCCGGAATATATCCTGCCAGCACAACAAAGATTATGACTGCAATAGTCGCCCTGGAAAACGCCGATTTGGATCAGGTAATGATAGCCAGTCAAGCAGCCATAAATGATATAGGTGATGGGGGCATGAATATTGGAATTATGGCAGGTGAAAAAATATGTTTTCGTGATCTGCTTAATGCAATGCTTGTCTGTTCAGCCAACGAAACAGCTAACATTATTGCAGAAAATATAGCTTCCTCCAGGGAAGAGTTTATAGATATGATGAACAAAAGAGCAAAAGAGCTTGGTGCAATAAATACCAATTTCGTAAATACATGTGGTATACATAATGATGAACACTATACTACTGCTAGAGATATGGCTATAATTGCCCGCCATGCCATGACAATACCGGGGTTTAGGGGAATAGTTAGAAAAGATCATTATAATATGTCTGTTACTAATAAACATGAAAAGTGGAATACTTTATATACTACAAATAAATTCTTAAAACAATCTCCTAAGCCTGATATTAAATATAATATTATAGGAATTAAAACAGGCTTTACTACACCGGCAGGACATAATCTGGTTACAGCAGCTGTAAACAATGAGGGAATGGAGCTTATTTCAGTTGTTCTTGGTGTTAAAAATGAACGTTCTTGGGAAAATGTTTAT
>CAZEYH010000242.1:1762-4756 GCA_964515895.1 uncultured Clostridiaceae bacterium
GCCTCTTCCCTAGTTTCTTCCTTACTTAGCCCGGTAGCAATCATAATTCTTTCTTTAACTTTTCCATTTATTTGAATAACTATTTCAATTTCATCTTTTGCAAGTGCATCCAGATCATATGATGGCCATTTTTGGTTGTGTACACTTTCTTTCTTTCCAATTGACTCCCACAGTTCTTCAGTTACGTGAGGAATAAAAGGTGCCAGTAAAATTATTAATTTCTCAATAGCTTCTTTTAAAATTGTCTCATTCCTCAAGTTGTCGCCTACTTTATCCTTATAGGCATACAGTGCATTTACAAGCTCCATGATAGCACTTATTGCAGTATTGAAATTAAATCTTTCACGAATATCTTCACTTACTTTTTTAACGGCATAATTTAAAACATATTTTAATTCTTTATCTTCTTTAGATAATTTTCCTCTACTCTTTTCTGAATTTTTATTAGACTGAATACTCTTTTGACTGTCACTATCAAATATGTTTTTGTATTCATCTACTATACGCCATACCCTATTTATAAATCTATAACAGCCCTCTACTCCCTGATCGCTCCATTCTAGATCTTTTTCAGGTGGAGATGCAAAAAGGATAAACAATCTGGCAGTATCTGCGCCGTATTCGTCGATAATCTCTTCAGGACTTACAGTATTACCAACAGACTTTGACATTTTTATGCCATCCTTAAGTACCATACCTTGAGTCAAAAGATTGGTAAAAGGTTCATCATAAGATACATATCCCAAGTCCTTCAAGACTTTCATAAAAAATCTTGAATAAAGGAGATGGAGGATTGCATGCTCAACACCACCGATATACTGGTCAACAGGCATCCAGTAATCGGTATTCTCTTTACTGAAGGGCTCCATACTGTTATCAGGATCACAATATCTTAAATAATACCAGGAAGAACAAACAAAAGTATCCATGGTGTCCATTTCTCTTCTTCCCTTTTTGCCACATTTAGGACATTCTACACTCAAAAAAGTATCATGTTTAATCAGTGGAGATTCTCCGGCTTTTGTGAACTTTACATCAGTTGGCAATATTACAGGAAGATCTTCTTCCGGAACAGGTACTATACCACAATCTTCACAGTAAATTATAGGAATAGGAGCTCCCCAGTACCTTTGTCTTGAAATAAGCCAATCTCTAATTTTGAAGTTAACTTTTCTCTCTCCATATCCTTTTTCTTCGATATATTCTATAATTTTATCTATAGCCTCATCACTTCTTATTCCATTAAATTTATCAGAGTTTACAAGATATCCTATATCAATAAATGCATCTTCCATGTTGTTGGCATCTAGTTCCTGTCCTTCCGGCTGAATAACAACTTTTATTGGCAAACCATATTTCTTTGCGAACCTAAAATCCCTCTCATCATGTGCAGGCACAGCCATAACAGTACCGGTACCATACTCTGCTAGGACATAGTTCCCAAGATATAAAGGAACTTTATCTCCATTTAATGGATTAATCACATATCTACCTGTAAAGACTCCTTCTTTTTCAGTTTCTTCAGAAGTTCTGGTAATTTCATTCATGTGCTGTATGCGTTGGATAAATTCCAAGCATTCCTTCTCTTCAGGCATACCCTTTATTAATTCTCTTACCATTTGGTGTTCCGGAGCCATTACCATATAAGTTACACCGTATATAGTATCAGGTCTGGTGGTGTAAATTTTAATAGCCTTATCCATATCTTCCAGCATAAAGTCTACCTCTACACCTTCACTCTTTCCTATCCAGTTTTGCTGCATTAGCTTTACCTTTTCAGGCCATCCTTCTAATTTATCTATATCATCCAATAATCTTTGAGCATATTTTGTTATCCTGAAAAACCATTGCTCCAATTCTTTTTTATCTACTTCAGCCTTACACCGCTCGCATTTACCATTTACTACCTGCTCGTTTGCCAAGACAGTTGTACAAGAAGGACACCAATTAACACTGGATTTTTTCTTATATGCCAGACCATTCTTATACATTTGCAAAAACATCCACTGTGTCCATTTATAATAATCGGGATTACAGGTTGTAATTTCTCTGTCCCAATCATAACTTAATCCAAGTTGTTTTAATTGTTCTTGCATAATTTTAATATTTGAACATGTCCACTTATCGGGATGTGCATTATTCTTTATAGCTGCATTTTCAGCAGGAAGTCCGAAGGCATCCCATCCCATTGGATGAAGCACATTATAACCATCCATTTTCTTAAATCTTGCAACTACATCACCAATTGAATAATTTCTGACATGCCCCATATGAAGATTACCGGAAGGATAGGGAAACATTTCAAGTAAATAATACTTAGGTTTCTGAGACTTTTCCACTTTAAAGGCATTCTCATCCTGCCATTTTTTTTGCCACTTTTTTTCAATCTTTTTGAAATTATAATTCATTAATTCATACCTCCAACTTCTACTACCATATACTACTTACCATATAAATAAAACAAAACTATATACTAATTATTATAATTATGATAATTATGATAATTTCTTTATCTAATTATTCTCTATTTTTTATTTTATACTTCTTTAGTTCTTTATTTCTATATCTCTGCATTTCTTAATTTCTTTATTTTTATAAATAATTCAAATTATTCTTAACTTATGTTTTATAAATATTAAAATACACCTAAATAAAGATATACATATTATTTATACATATAGCTATATAATCCATATATCCACAAGATACATAACATGATTGTTCCCCAGAAAGTCGTTTTACGAATTTTCGCTGCAAGATTACTTGTAGTAAGTTGCAATTTCATTGTAACTTACTACAATATAATACGATTATCCAGCCTTTTTGTTAAGGCTGATGAAACCCAATGCGCCTCGAATTTCATCAGAAAGTCATTCCATGACTTTCCAGGAATCAATCATAATATCGATATATAATACTTATACCTATGCTATATACCGTCCTGATTATATTTAATTATACCATCGGTCCATAACCTTTCAAGGTTATAAAATT
>CAZEYH010000243.1:0-4751 GCA_964515895.1 uncultured Clostridiaceae bacterium
GAAGACACCAAATAAAATTAACAAAAAGGTTATAAGTTGGTATTGTAAAACATTCCTTTGTGCATAATAATATCTAGATTAACTCTAGAGTGATGTAAATATACATGTTTAACTCCTTTCATAGGAATAATATTTTATTGTATATTTATATTCCTCTTTTTACCCACATTTATTATGTTAATTTTAGCCATTATCTATTTTTCAATGTTCAAAAAGTGCAAAACTATAGATTATAAGACTCAATAAATATTATATAGAACTATATGTTCCGTGTCAAGAACATTTTGTTTATATTTTATATAAAAGCCAAATAATATGTTATAACCTTGCTTAAGGTGGTGTGTTAATGTTAGGGAAACGACTTTGTCAATTACGTGAAGAAAATGGATTAACTCAAAAAGAGTTAGCAAAACAGTTGGGGTTGTCAGGTAGGGCTATAGGTTATTACGAGGCTGGAGAGAGATATCCTGCTCCTGATACTCTAAATAAAATCGCTGACTTTTTTAATGTTTCCATAGATTGGCTATTTGGCCGTACTGATATACGAACTCCGGTAGACATTGTAGCCGATAATAGTGGAGTTGGATATAAAATTTATTTTAGTGATGATGACATCATATACTCAAAAGAGTTATTTGAGTTTTTACAAAAAAAAACTAGAAAGAAAAAATAGTAATTATAATTCCGCATAAATGGTTTTACAGACGAGATGAAAAAACTTGCTGCTTCCAGAAATGATATATTCCTTTGCGAATAGATACATCCTTTAGGGGATGTACATTGAACCCAAGCATGAATTATTATTCACGAAATCCATCAGGATGAGCCCTATGCCAATTCCACGCGGTTTCAATAATTGTGTGTAGATCATCATATTTAGGCTTCCAATGTAATTCCTTCTTTATCATTTCTGATGAAGCTACAAGGATAGCAGGATCCCCCGGTCTCCTATCAGCCATTACAGTTTTAATTTCTTTATCTGTAACTTCCCCGGCTATCTTTATGACCTCATTAACTGAAAACCCTTGCCCATTACCCAGGTTATAAGTAGTACTTTGTCCACCATTTCTTAAATGCTTTAATGCTAATATATGAGCCTTAGCTAAATCGGTTACATGAATATAATCTCTCACACACGTTCCGTCAGGAGTATTATAATCATTACCGAAAATACTAATGCTTTCCCGTTTACCTAATATCACTTACAATGCAATTGGTATTAAGTGGTTTTCAGGACTATGGTCTTCCCCTATCTTCCCTGAAGAATGTGCCCCTGCTGCATTGAAATATCTTAAGGATACATACTTTAATCCATATGCTTTATCTGCCCATTTTAAAGCTTTTTCAATTGTCAACTTGGTTTCTCCATTCCATATGGATTTGTTGGAAAGTATTACCAGTTCCCAATATTGGTATATTTTCTGGTTCTCCATATGTAGCTGCAGTTGATGAGAACACTATGTTCTTAACACCATATTCTTTCATTTTTCCAATAAGTTTTAATGTACCAAGTACATTGTTATTATAATATTTTAAAGGATCTGCTGTACTCTCACCTACAAGGGAATAAGCTGCAAAATGTATCACCGCATCAATCTCATTCTCATCAAATACTTTATCTAAAAATTCTTCATCACGCAATTTCCCACAATGCAGCTTTCCTCCTAATACTGCTTCTTTATGTCCCTTCTCAAGACTATCAACAATAATAACTTCTTCGGATGCTTTTAAGAATTCCAGCACAGCATGACTTCCTATATAACCTGCTCCTCCAGTAATTAATACTGCCATTTTCCTTTTCCTGCTACTCAAAATATGTATAAATATACCCATATTGAGAAAATTCCTTGGTCATCATGCCTGTTCTCGGATATTGCTACCCTACTAACATTTGGTTTAACACTCCAAAGGCTTAAATTTCCGACTAGCCATCAGTACATACGTATATTAGCTTTATTATGCTATTTTATACGTTTTTGTATTTGCAAGATTTATTGATACATTTTTATCCCTGTCAATTACACATTCACATTTTTTGCAAATATATGTTCTGTCTGATAGATTAAGAGTTTTGTCAATCACTCCACATTCACTCCACACCTTACTCGATGGATAGTATCTATCTACAATTCTTAATTCTATTCCGTTTAATTTACATTTGCATTGAAGTTTCGCATTAAATTGACAAAATTTTTGTTGTGTTATAGCCTGCTTATTCTTCATCATTCCACTTAAGTTTAAATCTTCTATAGTTATATAAGATGGCTTGGTTTTCACTATCTCATTAACTACTTTATTAGTATAATCATCTCTTATATTTGTAAGTGTATTATGAAGTTTTTGTACCTTGACTGCTTGTTTTTGGATATTTTGCCTAGTAGCATTCCCTTCTTCTTTCTTATTTTTAAACTTTCATATTTCCTTGAAAGTTTTCTTTGTTCACATTTTAATTTCTTTTCTAATTTGGTAAGTTATAAAATTAGATACCGCAGGGCATAAAAAATTGAAGCTCATGGTGAATCCGATGTATAATGTTTAATGACAATAAAAAACATTGCAAAGGATGATAAACCATGAGCCAATGCAATAATATCTTAAAAATGAAAAAAGGTAAACATCTTACGATAAGAGAACGATATACGATAGAAATATTGCTGAAAGAAGGACTTAAAGCTTCGGAAATAGCAAAAAGGCTAGGAAAGCATAAACATACGATAAAAAGGGAAATATCTAAAGGGACGATAAGACTAATGAATAGTGATTTAACGTACAGGAAAGAGTATTGTGCAGATGTTGGTCAAAGAGTTTATGATGAGAATGGACGAAATAAAGGACCTACACTAAAGATAGGTAAAGATCATGAATTAGCAAAGCACATAGAAAAAAAGATAAAGAAAGAGAAGTACTCTCCAGATGCAGTAATTGGAGAAATCAAAGCAAAGGGACTGAAATTTAAGACAACAATTTGTACTAAAACGGTGTATAATTATATAGATAAGGGGATTTTTTTAAATATAACGAATAAAGATTTGCCAGTGAAGAAGGATAGAGGTAAAAGTAAGTACAAGAAGGTAAAAATAGCACATAAAATCTTAAGGGCAAAAGCATAGAAGAAAGGCCGCCTGAAGTAGATAAAAGGGGAAAATACGGTCACTGGGAGATGGATTGTGTAGTAGGTAAACAAGGAGGTAGTGGGCCTGTTCTAATAGTTCTAAGTGAGCGACAGACTCGACAAGAAATGATATTTAAAATGCCTAATAAGACACAAGAGAATGTAAAAGAAACGATAGATAATCCAGAATTAAATTATAGAGAAAGCTTCAAGAATAAGTTCAAAACAATAACTGTTGACTATGCCGAAACTGTTGACTATGCCGAGAAAAATACTATGCCGAAAAAGAGCCATTTGCCTAGTGAAAAAGCAAATATCATATCTGCTTTTTCGGCATAGTTTTCCACTAATCTAAACTGTACAGAGCCTGCAGGATTTTCTTATTTTTCCACTTTGGTTTATCTGCAATGGATAATGGCACTACTTTTTTCATTGCACCGTACATCATATCGATTGTTGCAAACGCATAAAATGTAGAAGTGGTAGACATACCTTCATGGCCAAGAATCTGCATTACTATGGAAAGAGGAATTCCCTGCTTATAAAGATCCATTGCTCTGGTCTTTCTAATCAGATGACAATGCATTTGTTCTGGAATGTCAGGACACTTTTTTCGTGCTTCATCGGCTGCTTTTTTCAAAACCATACTGATACTGTCAGTAGAAAGCTGATGCGGCTTTCTGTCATGTACAGTAAAAAAGTGGCTGGTTTTCAGAATGTAGTTGGAATTCCTTAAGATAGTTTCTTAGGTGTTTAACCGTTTTTCTCATCAGCGGAACATTTCTTCTTTTACGGCCTTTGCCGGTCAACGTTATGAACGGTTGAACAGCATCTAGATGAAGATCTATTAAAGTAAGGTCTGAAAGTTCTTGAACCCTCACTGCTGAATCATACATCAGTATGAGCATCATCTGGTTTCGCTGTCCTTTTGAAGTATCTGTTCCTGTTACTGCCAGTAGCGCTTTTATTGCTTTGTCCGAAAGATATATAATAGGCTTCTTTCCTTCTTTTAGTCCTCTAATACTATACACTTCTGTATAAAATGTCGAAAGCTCTATATCTTCTTCAGCGCAATACTTTAGAAAGGACTTTACAGCTGTAAGCCGAAGGTTTATTGTTTTTACTGAGTATTTCTTTTCATCCTTCATCCAGGAAATATATTTCTTGATGTTATCCCTGTTGAAGCTTTCAAATGTAACATGAGGCTTTTCTATACCCAGGCTTTCCAGCAAAAAGTTGAGATAGGAATATAGTGATTGCTTGTATGTATCAACGGATTTATCAGACAGGTTTCTTATGACAGACATGTAGTCATGGAGAAACACCCTTGCCATTCTCCAAAAATCCGGATCATTACGTTTCTTATACTTCATCTACATTCACCTCCGGAAGCCTGTTTTCAAGTCCAGCAGTCATCCGCGAAAAGTCTGCAAAGAAGTCCGGGACTACATGAATGTAGTAAAATGTACTTTCAAGTGATGAATGTCCCATATAACGCATTAGGTACAGCAGCATGGCATTTACATCTTTCCTTTCCGTAGCTCATCTGGTAAGATGTTTATTAATAACCATAGTTAATTCTCATGTTCTTGTGAGGCATCACTAAAAGCAGAATGAATATATTAAGTTTGTACAATAT
>CAZEYH010000244.1:0-4742 GCA_964515895.1 uncultured Clostridiaceae bacterium
AAACAAAGGAATATATTGAATTTTTTGGGGACGTACATTTTTTATCACATTTTCTAATCTCCGCCAAGCAAAGGTATGGTTCCTGTTAAATTACGTGAAAATGCAATTTCATATTGTTTATTTATAATGGCATTTTTATCAACTTGCCTAATAATTATTGTTTTTCTCAATCAAAATCACTCCAATCCTAGTTTATAAGTTGTATTATTTTTTACTATAAACTTGTATTATGATTATCCTGCAGAGCAAAGATGAAATTTCTTCACACACGACTTGTCCATTAATGTATAAGTGTAGTAAAATAGATTAATCATATACAGAATCAAAAAAAATCATTTATAGAATTGAGTGAAAGTATTAGATGATGAACAAAAGTAGCATAAATAATGCAAATAATAAAAATGACAACTTAATTAACTCAACCGACTCAACCGATTTAACAGGTTCAGCCAACTTAGCAGATTCAAACAACGTAATCAATATGGGTGATAACTTGAGCTTGGGTAAAATAATTGGCAGGATTGAGGAAAATCCGGTTATAGCTGCTATTAGAAGAGATGAGGATATTGAATATGCTCTTGAATCGACAGTTACTACTATTTTCTTATTAAAAGAAGATATTTTTACTATAGAAAAAAATGTGCAAAAAATAAAAGATAAAAATAAGAGTGTGTTTGTCCATATTGAGCTTTTAGAAGGACTTGGAAAGGACAACAGAGCTATAGATTATCTGGCAGACGTCATAAAGCCCAATGGTATAATTACTACAAGAACTAGCCAGGTAAAGTATGCCAGAGAGAAAGGCATATATACAATTCAGAGGTGCTTCCTGGTAGACAGCCAATCATATGAAATAGCCATAAAGTCTGTGCAATCGGTAAAACCTGATATGGTAGAAATTATGCCGGCTGTAATGCCCGGAATTATCAGCAGATTCTCCAAGGAGGTATCACTTCCTGTTATTGCAGGTGGTCTAATTGATAGTAAAAATGACATAATTGAAGTACTAAAGGCAGGTGCATTAGGGGCATCTACAGGGAAAAAAGAACTGTGGAGTTGTTAAAAATTCTTATCTTTAGACAACTTGTTTATGTTGTTTTCAGTTTTTTAATTCATAATTTATTTACAAATAATACAGATTATTTTCACATTTCCCTTGTGACATCCTCAAATTATATTTGCTATATTTCTTTACACATATTTTTAAAATCAATCAAATATATCATCTTATTATCTTTTGCATAGTCTTCTAATCCCGGTGTAAATCCTGACTTTGAAAATAAATATAAATACTTGTTTTTAACACTAAATATATTAGCTCTTTCCAGCAATCTTTCCAATACATCTAAACCTACCGGCTTATTATTCCACTTGCACTCTCCAATAATTATATTGTTATCATCTTTTGCTATTATATCGATTTCATCTTGTTGTTTAGTTAATGGATTATTTCCCCACCACCCACCAATTTCTATAAACAAGAATGGCAGTTCTGCAATAGTATTTTTCCTTATTAAATATTGTTTACATATTTCTTCAAATATGTATCCCATATAAGTTGATAAATCAGGCTCAATTGTTTTTTTGTATATTGGTTTTCCATGTTTTGCCTGTATTCCGCTCATATTTCTAGGTACATATCTATACCAAAATCTAAATAAATTGTCGTTTAATACATATATACCTTTCTTTTTAAGTCTTTTATCTATCGGTTCTTTCTTTCTGATTATTCCTAATTCCATCAAGGATTTTAGATATGTGTTGCATGTTGATGTAGGTATGCTTGTAGCTGCGGCTATATCGCTCATTCTGGTATTACCTAATGCAATAGCTTGAATAATTGAATTATACAATGACGGTTCCCTTAACTCCTGTTTAATAAGATTAGTTGGTTCTTCAAATAAATAAGCACTGTTATTTAGAATTTTAGTAATAATATTATCTTCTAAACTCAAATCAGTTGAAAATTGCTTTAAATATTGGGGTGTCCCTCCAACAACACCGTAAGTTATTGCCTGATCCTCAATATGATAATCTTCCATAAAATGCCTGCTATCAAAAAAATCGAAGGGCTCTATTTTAAATTGAGCTGTTCTCCTGCCATATAACGGACTTTCATATCCTAGTACTTGATTTTCCATAAAACTCATAGATGAACCGCAAAGGATTATAAAAAGCTTAGTACTTTTAAAATCATAATCTATATATTTTTGTAAAATTGAAGATATGGATTTATTTGCACCTGCAACATACGGATATTCATCCATAACTAATATTAATCTTTCATCTTTAGAGTTTTCAGCAATAAATTCAAGGGCCTTTTGCCAACTTTCAAACATCAACTCAGTTTTTAATAAGGTTTTTGAAACTGTATTGCTAAAATTCGAAAAATTAATCCCGTCATTTGCTTCAATTCCTGTAAATAATATGGTTTTCTTGTTTTTGCAGAATTTATTTATGATTATTATATTATAATTATTGAATATATGCAAGAAAATTTCAATTACTCTCAATTACTTAAAAGCATATTCCAGAACAAGCTTTGCAATCCCACATTCTATACCTTTGGAAAGCAGAGAAACATCAAATATTCTGATTGCATAAGTTGCACTACGATCAGCCATTGATAGTTGTAGATATTTTATAGTATTCTCAAGAACGATTGAGACTACAACCGGTTCTTTATAGATTCTGCTGCTACATTGGCCATTCTTTCTCCTTCACCCGGTTCAAGAGGCAACCTAAGATACAATACACAGGAAAGAAACCCTGCGTATCCTTTATTTTCTATATCATCCCGTGTGCCTATGTATCTCATTGTGGAATTTGTACTGCCCAATGTTATAATATTCATGTGAGGCATAGCTTCTTTGATAATTGTACCAAGTGCTGTAAAAATTTCTCCGGGGAAGCCGGCAAATACTACATCTCCTATTCTGAAAACCTGAACAGTCAAAGTTTCAGAATAAGGGTTCATGATTGTCTCAAGACGTTTTTTCATTTCATCAGCCCATATTAAAGCGGCCCTATATATTCCGGGTTTTTCTTGCTTATTATTGCCTAGGGATTCTACAAGTTCATTTATATCTTCGTTGTTATATCGTTGTAATTTAAGTGTTATATCTACATTAAATGCATCAAGGTTAAGATTATTCATGGGTTTGGATTTCGATATACCGTTAATAAAGCCATTTGCTATCCGTCTACCATATTCATCAATTGTGTCAGATGTCCCGGAACCCCATTTTTTAAGGTTTGATACCGGATCTATATCACCACAAAAACCTGTCAGGAATACTCCGTCAAAGCCATCATGATCCAACGCCTTGACTACTCTGCCCGGATAATCTGCAGATATATCTTTTGAAGGTCCAACGGTAACCGGATGACAGCCATAGCTTACCAGGGCAAGAGGTCGTTCTTCATCAAAAAAGAATGCAATGCCCCTTACATCACTGTCAACAGGACCATCTGAACGATCTACTCTATTAAAGCCTATAGGATCAATTGATTCAACAATACTTTTTGCTTCTTTTACTTCTTTTAAATTAGTAAATGCCTTTTTCCCAACATTCACAAGCAGCTTTGGTAAAGAATCCAAGTATTCTTCATCCGGTTCACCGCAGCCTATCAGTATTCCCGTTGCAGGGCCAGTGTGAGTATGTGTACAAACAATCATTATATTTGTCTCATCAATACCAAGCTCATTGGAAATCTGTTGTTTGACCATATTGGTAATTGACTGTTTTATTGCTACAATATCACAGTTTATTAAGAGCATACTTTTAGTACTATTTCCCGTATCACTTTCACAATTGCCCTCAAATGCAACAGCTCTTGCATAAAGCTTATCAAGTACACCTTCAGCCTTTCTGCCAAGGAACCATCCGTAACCACTTAATTCAACACCCAATTGAGGCGTTATGTCAACTGAAGCATATCCAATTCTCACTTTTTACATCCCCCTTTGAATATAAATTATAAAATATTGACTATACATGCAATTTTGTAAATCATAGATTTCCAAATGTTCTACAACAGTCAGATTGTTATGAGTTGCCAAATGAAGTATATTAATATTATACAGGATTATACCGAAAAAACATAGAAAAATAAAAACTTAATAGTTAACTCCTGCAGCAATTTTTACGGTATGACAATTTCTTTTGTTAGAATAATTTTTTTAATGTTTTTGTTTCTTTAAATTTTCAAAATGCTCTCATTTATTTTTGGCATAGTATTGTAATTACACATAATCTATGATAACATAAAATCAAACATTAACATTATCATTATAATTATAATATAATAATAAATAAAACCAAACGTTAATGTAGAGATTTAAATTTTAACTTAATATATATGTGGAGAATTGGAGTCACATTAAGTACTGGCCTTAACAAAGGCCCATACTTGGTGTGACTTTTTTATTGTTCAAGTATAGAGATTTATTAATATACCGAATATTTCCATACTTGAGGTTTGTGAAAGGGTTTTTTGCAGTTTTATTTGCTTTTAGTGATTTGGGGAGGGATAAATAAAATGGTTTATGATGTTGCAGTTATTGGAGCAGGTGTAATAGGTTGCCATATAGCAAGGCAGCTTTCACGATACCAACTGAAAACATGCCTGTTGGAGAAGCAATCTGATGTAGCTACAAGTACCAGTGCAGCAAATAGTGGAATTGTCCATGCAGGATATGATGCTGAACCTGGAAGTAATAAAGCCAGATTTAATATTCG
>CAZEYH010000245.1:0-2619 GCA_964515895.1 uncultured Clostridiaceae bacterium
ACTATTCCAAATTAATAATGAATGAGTAATGTAATTATATTCAAAATATAAGTAATATATTTTGAATATAATTGTTTATCTCTAATTATTATGGGTATTGTATTAATAACAAGATAGCATATGCCAAGAATATAAAAATATTGTAGGAGGTATTATTTATGAATGAATTACAAGAAGTTGTAAGAATGCCGCTTATTGGAGATGATGCACCTGAATTCAAAGCAAAGACAACTATGGGAGACATTAATTTTCCTGAAGATTACAAGGGTAAATGGGTGATTTTATTCAGCCATCCTGCTGATTTTACCCCAGTATGCACAACTGAATTTATGACATTTGCAACTATGCAGGACGATTTAAGGAAACTCAATACTGAACTTATCGGTCTTTCGATTGACAGCTTATATGCTCACATCGCATGGCTTAGGACAATCAAAGAAAAAATTGAATATAAAGGAATGAAGAATGTTGAAGTTCAATTTCCTTTAATTGAAGATTTAAAAATGGAAGTAGCTAAAAAGTATGGCATGCTTCAACCTAAAGCATCAACTACACAAGCAGTAAGAGCAGTATTTATTATTGACCCCGATTCAAAGATCAGAACAATTCTATATTATCCCTCTTCAACCGGAAGGAATATGGAAGAAATTAAACGTATTATTATTGCTTTGCAAAAAGCAGACAAAGAAGGAATAGCCACACCAGCTAATTGGCAACCCGGAGATGATGTGATAATTCCTCCTCCAGGTTCTTGTGGTGCAGCAAAAGAACGAATGGAAATAGAAGAGGATGATAAGTACTGTCTGGATTGGTTTTTATGCTTTAAAAAGGAAAAGTAAAAATTAGCAATAGATTTATTTAATAGCTATACATAATAAAAATTATTATATATTGTTATATATAATAAAAATATGCATAATAAACCCCTCACTTAAAAAGTATGAGGGGTTTATTATGCATTGCGACAATTATTTTGCTTCATGGTGATATTCATTGATATTTAAAGAAAAGGAGTATTTTTTTTTGTTAAAATATAAATACAGCTTTTAAATTCATTTGACTATAATTTATTTTAGTATTATGATAAATTGGGATGGATTGGTGACAATTTAGCTTGTCCACCCATATTTCTAATATATTAACCTTAACCGTAGAATACTTCCTTACACCGGAAATAATCACGGCTAAACAAAAAATAAAATGTACAGGGAGGTTTTTTTTTATGCTCGGATTTGTAGCAATCGCAGTAATAGCATCACTAGGGTTTGCAGCCTATAATCATTTTTCTGTAAAAAAACTTAATACCGGGACAGAATTAATGAATGAAATTGCTGGGGCCATACGTGAAGGCGCAGATGCATTTATTATGCATGAATTCAAAGTAATTTTAAAAATCGGTATACTTGTAGCTATTGCACTAATGATTTTTGTATCATGGTATACGGGAATTGCTTTTTTAATTGGTGCAACAATGAGTCAACTTGCTGCATTTGTTGGTATGAATATTGCAACTATTGCAAATGTCAGAGTTTCAAACACAGCAAAGGAAACTAAAAGCCTGGGTAACACTTTAAAAGTTGCTTTTCAAGGTGGAAGTGTTATGGGTTTATCTGTCGGGGGTTTTGCTCTATTAGGTCTTGGGTTAGTATATCTAATATTTGGGAAAATGCTCGGGCAAACTGATGTAGCGAATCTAAAAATTGAAACTAATTGGTTGGGAATAACTTATATACCTTTTGCAATGTCAGTTTCAGGGTATGCTCTTGGTTGTTCGATTATCGCCATGTTTAATCGTGTTGGCGGTGGGATATATACAAAAGCAGCTGATATGAGTGCCGATCTGGTAGGAAAAACAGAAGCGCATATACCTGAAGATGACCCAAGAAATCCCGCAACGATTGCTGACAATGTTGGTGACAATGTTGGTGATGTGGCAGGATTGGGATCGGATCTTTTGGAAAGTTATGTAGGAGCAATAATTGCAAGTATTACCTTGGCAGCATATATGTATATTCATCCATCAATACCTGTGCCGGAAGCTCTTATATCAAAACTACTTACTTTTCCAATAGTATTATCATCCATAGGAATTATTTCCTGTGTCATAGGTATTGCGTATTTAAGTTTTAAAAACGTATCCGATAAACCACATCGCGAATTAAATGTTTCTGTATGGACATCGGCATTTCTTACTATAATAGGAAGTGGAATACTCACATATTCTTATTTTAAAGGAATGGACGTAACAAGCGTGGGATTTAAAGCAGGAATAATGTCACCATGGTATGCAGCAGTATTAGGAATACTATGCGGTATAGTAATGGGTTGGATTGCAGAATATTATACAAGTGATGAATATAAACCTACTCAAGAATTGGCGCATTCATCTCTTGAAGGTACTGCTCTTACTATTACTGAAGGCATGGCTCTTGGTATGAAATCAACTTTTCTTCCTGTTGCGTTGCTTGGAATCACAATAATTTTTGCCAGCATGGTTGCCGGATTATATGGTATAACAATGGCTGCCTTGGGAATGTTGTCTTTTGTAAGTGCAACTGTATCCGTAGATACTTATGGACCTATTGCTGACAATGCAGGTGGAATAAGTGAAATGTCAAA
>CAZEYH010000245.1:2719-4732 GCA_964515895.1 uncultured Clostridiaceae bacterium
CTACCATACTTTTTCTCAGGTATGCTTATAGAATCTGTTACAAAATCTGCAAGGGAAATGGTACAGGAAGTTAGAAGACAATTTAAAGAAATGCCGGGTATTCTTACCGGAGAAACTCGTCCGGATTATAAGACATGTATAGAAATATCTTCTTCAAGTGCGTTAAAGCAGATGGTACTTCCTGCCCTTATATCAGTATTAACTCCTATTGTTTTTGGCTTCATATTTGGTGCTGATTTTGTTGGTGGGCTTCTTATAGGTACAACACTATCGGCTATCATGCTTGCACTTTATACAGCAAATGCAGGGGGAGCATGGGATAATAGTAAAAAATACATTGAATCAGGTAAGGTTAAGGGTGCAGGTAAAGGTACAAGTGCTCACGAATCAGCAATTATTGGTGATACAGTTGGAGATCCGCTAAAAGATACAGTTGGTCCTTCTTTAGATATTCTTATTAAGATAATGTCCGTTGTTTCATTAATAGCTGTGTCTATATTTGGAAAATACAACCTGTTTAATCTTTTAACTAAATAGAAATTTAATACTGTAGGTAAGATATTAAAAAATTTTGAGTGAAATTTGAGATTGGGAGGTGAGATGTTGGGGAAAAGGTTCTCAACTCTCACCTCTAACTTCTAAATAAGTGAAAGGATTATTGGAATTGTTATCATGGAAACAATGGTAGAAAAAGCAACAATTCTTGATGCTAAGGCAGAATTCCCATTATATCTTTCAGCAAAAATAGCAGTGTTTGCTGCTGCTGGCATGGCTGCAGTAGTGACACAGGTACCTAATAGCATAGTATCAGAAATCTTTAATATTTTCATAACTATCAGCACAAGAAGAGGTAACACAACAAGTCTTATTGCTGTGACATAGTACAAGGCTAGCCCGGAAAAAAGTTTTTTAAAATCCATATTTGCTATTAATGCACCGATAATAAGCATGGACAATGGTGTTGTCATAGTTCCAAACATTTCAAGGGTTTTTAGGACGGGATAGGGTAGTTTTATAGAAAAAACAAAAATAAATAGGCCAATAAAAACAGCTATAATTCCGGGATTTATTATAGCCTTCTTGATGGATTTAGCATTTTTTTCTCCCGTGAATATCATAACCCCATTAGTCCAAGTAAAGATATTAAAAACTGTTATATATACCGAAGCATAAAAAATTCCTATTTGTCCGTATAAGGCTTCAAGTACCGGTAAACCCATATATCCACAGTTAGAATATATAGTAACGAACTTCAATACATTTTTTACATCATCTGGATATTTCAAATATATTATATTCCCGAGCATTATTCCAAAAATATGTATTACCAAAGAGTATACAAGCATTATCCCGCCCTTTGTCAATAGATCTTTTGAGAATTCCTGATTATAAGAATAAATAATCATAGCAGGTAAGGTAATTCTCAACAGTATCTCTGATAACTTATTTGTTGTTTCATCATTAATAATATTACGTTTTTTTGCAATAAATCCTATAACCATTGTTAAGAAAAGTATTATAACCTGATTTATTACTACTTCATTTCCCATGTTCAATCTCCTATTGCATTGTTTTATTTTCTTATTCACCGATTATCTTTACCAATACTCTTTTCCTTCTTTTCCCATCAAATTCTCCGTAGAATATTTGTTCCCATGTGCCGAAATCTAATTTACCTTCAGTTACTGCAACTACTACTTCTCTGCCCATTATAGTACGTTTTAAATGAGCATCTGCATTATCTTCAAATCCATTATGATAATATTGATCATATGGCTTTTCAGGAGCAAGTTTTTCAAGGAAAATCTCAAAATCCTTGTGAAGACCGCTTTCATCATCATTTATAAATACACTTGAAGTTATGTGCATAGCATTACATAAAAGCAAGCCTTCTTTTATACCGCTTTCCTTTAAACAGTTTTGCACAAGCTGAGTTATATTAATGAACTCCCTGCGCTTTTTTGTCTCAAACCATATTTCTTTTCTATAGCTTTTCACAATAACACCTCCATG
>CAZEYH010000246.1:0-4731 GCA_964515895.1 uncultured Clostridiaceae bacterium
GCAAGAAATGACGTTCATCCTGCATAAGCCTGCTTTTTCGAGCAGACTCCTAGGCCTCACCTATTAATTTCCATCTATACACTTGCACTTGTTTGTGTTTAGATTAAGTTTGACGCATAATTTCTACACAAGTTTTTATTTGATATTAAACACTTTGATTTTCACTGGACACAGAGAAAATTACAATACAACAACCCTATTACGTCCGTTTTGTTTACCCTGCAATAAAGCCATATCAGCATTCCTAATTGTACCTTCTATTCCAAGCGATTCACTATATTCCGATACTCCGAAAGTCATTGTTATTTTCAAGCTGATGTCTTCATATTTAATAGTTTTGTTTTCTAATTCTTTTCGAATCCTTTCTGCCAAAGTGTTCGCTCCATCATGATTTGTGTCCGGTATAAGAATCAAGAACTCTTCTCCTCCCCATCTTGCTAGAACATCCTGCTCCCTGCAGCAGCTTGACATAAGTCTTGCTACATTGAAAAGAACAAAATCGCCACAGTCATGCCCATAACGATCATTAATGTTTTTAAAATAATCGATATCGCTAATTATGATTGAAAATAAGGATTTGTTTCTCTTATACCTTGTTTCTAATTCATTAATCCTTTCAATAATATATCTACGATTATATAGTTCAGTCAAAGGATCTTTTATAGATAAATCTTCAAGTTTTATAATTGCCTGCTGCAACTCCAGTTTCAAGGTTTGCTCTTCTTTAATGCTTTTCTGCAGCATTTCAACACCATTCGCCAGTTTTCCTACCTCGTCATTTCTTTGTATAAATGGAATGTTAATATCTATCTTTCCAATACTAAGACTTTCTATTAATTCTACTATGTTGTCTAGCGGTTGGATCAATCTTGTTTTCAGGTAGGCGGGTATAAAAATAATGATCAAAATACCTGCAAGTAATTGCAATAAGCCTTTGATAAAACTTCTATATCCATTTTTCATATTTTTTTGATTTTCTATATCGATCTCCTGTATTGCTTCATCAGCAAGAAGAAGAATAGAGTCAAGAGCCGGTACAGATAAATTGGCAATTCCTTTATCCGCGCCCTCATATATTTGACCTTTTAGAACAAGCTCAAGAAGTTTATCCTGATTCGTTCGAAATTGCCTGTAATATCTATCTTTGACGGTTTCCGCCGCTTCTATGAGATTATCTGAACCAATCATTTCAATTTCATTTTCCATGTCCGACCAAATCTGTTTTGACTCTCCCCTCATAAATAGCAGCGCAGCATACTCATCATCGCTTATCGTTTTACGACCAGTAATAGCCGATGTAAAAATGGAAGATTCATTACCAACGATGCTTCTGAAACGAAGAGTATCAATGATCAACTCATTATAATGGGTAATCAGATTATTATTTAGGGGGCGTCCTCCAATTTTCTTAAGCGTTGCACTGACAAGATTAATGTAGCTTGTACAATTTGTATACCATACAGTCCGCCCATCAGGATCTCTTTGTATTATTGATTTTTGCATTTCTTCATCCATCTTAATCCGTAAAGTCTTTATTTTATCATATTCTTTACGGAACACTTCTGCTTCTTCCGGATATTTGCCTTTCATTATAGAAAATCCCGCCTCAAAGGATTCGTCAGAAGCCGCCCTCCGTTCATCGATAAAGGAACGATTTTCTTTAGAAATCGGCCCATTTGCGGAAAGAACCACATTCGTTCGGCCTCTTTCAAACATAAAATTTTTCAGAGCATCCGTAAAAGGACTTGTTATATCCTTAATGGTTTTCAATTCTTTTGCTTGCTGGTAATCCGACCACCCAAGATAAAGCCTGGAAAATGAATAAATCATAACAATACCACATAACACAGTAACTAATATTAAAATTTTATACAAAATCGAGCTGCAAGTATATATTCTTTTTGGATGAAAACCTTTCATAGGTCATACTCCTTTATTAATATAATCATAGATTTCCAATAATATAGATTACAATAATGTCTGTATAGGAATTTTAAATCCTTTACAATCGTCAATACAATCAAGTTATATTCCCCAGTTTCTTTATATTTTCGTTAACGATTTCACTCTATCATTTTATCACAACTATAGAAATTACAGACACAAAAATTGTAAATAGACTTGAATTAAAATTATAAAAAATTAAAACAGTGATAATATCTAATGTTATATGCATGATAAACATAAATGTCATACAGGATATCGAATGTTATGTACATCAGTCTTTATTCCAGTATGTTATTATTTGTAAAATTATTAATTATTCGCTTCTGCTATTAATCAAAAATAGCCTTCTCCATCCTAACCAGGTTATCATATTCCTCTCCGAAAGCCTTTACCATTTTCGGAGTGTTGACACATACCACCTTCTTAAAACCTAACCTCTCATAGAGTTTTAGTGCGGGATTTTTAGCAAATACAATTAATTTGACTTTACAGTTACAAGCATCCTTGGCTCCACATTTGCATTTGGAATGCAAGCAATCCAAAACGTGATTTAATAGCAGTGTGCCCATACCTTGCCCACGCAAATCCGTTCAGGTAGCAACTAGATAAATCTCTGATACGATATATTGTTTAAAAGGCAAATAGACAAAACCTCACCAGAAGTACCATCTACAGTACAAAATGTTTCATCCATCGGTAGAAATCCATATTTAATCCACAATTCAATGATCTTTAACATTTTCCTGGTGTCATCATGTAATGTCTTTATAAATTTACCCTTGATTCCCTCCATGATAATATGTTTGAACTGGATTTTCTGAGCATTAGATAGAGTATCCTGGTTTGCCACTATAATAATATTTGATATTAAAATGTTACCCAAGCAAATCACCCCTTATTTTAATTTCTAAGAAGCCGATAATTTTATTTGCATCTCTATTATTAAAGCATGCATTGGCAATATTTTTAATTGGTATTACTATAATATTTGATATGTCTGACCACAGTATTTAGGTCTATCTTCATATAGACTTTTTTATTGATTATAGAGACAACTTTTTTGCTATTCGCTATCAGTATGTTTGCAATGAGTAATAATTTCCAGTGCTTAAACTTTTAAACGTTATAGATAGTATAAATGTTTTAATTAGAAATGCATTACCGCTATGCAAACGGTTCTTTACATAACAGCCATATAGCTGCTTTATTACCTGTTGATGTACTGGCAAGGTATTTCAGAGCATAAGGTGATACAGTGTTTTAGTTTCAGACAGTGATTGTCAAGGTCACCGCAGGAAACAGGGCACATTTTCTCCCTATGATGCAAAATATAGAAAATGCGTCCCAGTAAATAGTATCACTACCTTTTCCTGCAAGCTGCCTTGCCTATCTTCTGCCATTAATATGCTACTTGATAATTCTGTACTTGCCAATAACAGGCAATTCCTTTGCTTTGCCATTTAGAGCACCTATTATCCCCATAATACCAAAAATAAACACTACCAGCGCGAATAGTGGCAGAATAATCCATCCAATCAAAGGTATAATGCCAAGTACAATGTTTCCTACAATTCCTACAATCAGTAATAACAACCCCTGATTAGCATGAAATTTCCCGAACGACGATTCAGGACAAACCACAAGTGGTAGAAAGAAAAGTATGTAGGCCAAAGCTGAAATCACCTTGTTTTTTTCAACATCCTCAGCTGAAAACAAAACTTCTACTTGTTGTTCACTCATTAAACTCACCTCCCCCCATGTATTCGTATATTCCTTTAATGCGCTATACATGATGTTTTTGTCATATATGATATTAATGCTGTTCATGCTGTTGATGTTGCTGATGCAAACCACCGTTTGTTTTTATTCCCCTTTTTTACTGCCCAAGCAATTGTTGCTATAAACGCTATCAGCAATATCCATGTAACGATAAGCATACCTAGATATGCCCACATACTTAAAACCTTTTCATAGCCTGCAGGTACTGCAAGCTGTGCTTGCTGTATTACCGGAACTGCATCATGTTTGTAATTTTCAGTTTGCATAGGCTGCACTTTCTGAACTTGCGCTACCGGTGATTGCAGTGTCGCTTGTACTGATTGATGTTGTGCTGCTTGCTGCATTTCAGAACTGATATTCTTAAAGTTATGCTCCGTCACAAACCCCGGTTCCTCTGCTAAAACAACAGCAGCTTTATCCATTTCTACAGACTGTTCCTGCATTTTGTTTCCACATTTGCCACAAAACTTGTGAACCTTTGGAAGCTCATTTCCGCAACTTGTGCAAAACATTTTCTATACTCCCTTCAAAACAACGAAATTATAATTACAATATAATATTTGGAGTTTTCATCCAGTACACCTGACATAAAATTTTTCTCTGAAACTTTACCGCATCCAAAGCTCTGTTCAGATTAAGTGGAGGTATTTCCCAACCGCTTTCTGTGCCCGTTCAAAGGCTTTTTCATATTCTTTCTGCCATTCTTGACTCATATCATCAAAGCGTTCTCACAGGATATTGCCGCCATAACACGCTCAAGGCTTTTGTCTGAAAAATCTTGTACTCTCATGTTTTCCCCTTCGGCAATACCATCATCCATCATAAGCCTGTTTCCAATACCAATAGCTTTTATCATGCCATAAGGCAACCCAATCAAATTATTCTTGTTAATCTTGAATAATTACACCAATAAATATATATGCCAACACTGGTATGAAAATTTGAAAATCTTCAAAGAATAACTATAATATTAGAAAAGAGGATGTGTTTTTATGGCACTTTTAG
>CAZEYH010000247.1:0-4723 GCA_964515895.1 uncultured Clostridiaceae bacterium
TTAAATTAAATAGGGAAGTTAGAAGGCTTCCCTATTTAATTATTCTACAGCTTGAATTATTTCACAGCCGGAAAGCTTCTTCTATTTTCGATACCTGTTTGCTATTTATAGCTATAACATCACCTAATACTCTTGACGAAATAATAGCCTTAGCACTATATTCTGCAACTTCAAGTCTATCATAGGCATTAAGAAGAGAGTTACCGGTGACAATAATACAATCATTTTCAATAAGAACAATTGGGGTAGTTTTTGAAAAGGCATCAGCTAACATTTTGGGCTGCATAAAGCTTGAGCCAAATGGGTATTTGGGAACATCTCTAAGCATAATATAGCTTTCAGGGATAGTTTTTGTTTCAAATTTCTGATTAGTTATAGCAAATGCCATTATATTTGGCGGATGAGCTATGATAACTGATTTAATATATGGGTGCTTTTCGTAAATATGTTTGTGCAGCATAACTGAACGGCTGGGATTTTTACCTGCCTCTTTCCAGTCATTTTCAATGCGTACAATATCACCGACATCTATGTATTTCCTGTCCAACCCATAGGGTGTGATCACAAAACAATTATTACCAAGTTTTTGGGAGAAAGTTCCCTGAGTACTGGTAAATAGTTTTTGATTATATGCTCTATGAATTAGCTGACACATCTCTTTTCTCACTGCTCTTTCTTCACTGCTGAAGTTTTGAGGGATAAACTCATTCATTTGAACATTTTGCTTGTTTTTAGATATCTCGATATGTTCATCTGTCAAAGCTACAGGTTTCCAAATGCGGTTGGCTTTAATTTCCAATCTTGCACAGAAATCCAGTGTTTCAAAAGCCATGAATGCCTGAAATAGGTCCTTGCTTCCAACCACAACACCATGATTTTCCAACATTACTGTATTATGTCCTTTTTCGAATTTTGCAGCAATTTTATTTCCAAGGTCAGGACTACCGGGAAGAGCATAATCAGCCATACCTACAGAGCCACATATAATGTGAGCATTAGGAATAAGCCTCGTATTAGGAATTTTTCGTACAATACTGAAGGATACCAATGCCGGAGGGTGAGCATGAATAATAGCTTTTAAATCCGGCCTTTTTTGATATATTTCTCTATGAAAAGGCAGTTCTACTGACGGTTTATGTATTCCTTCTATAGTGCCATCAGGCTTTATCCGCATAATATCCTTGGATGTAAGAGAGCCCTTATCTATACCGCTTGGAGTAATCCAAATATCTCCATTATCATCTAATACTGAAAGATTTCCACCTGATGTAGTGGTCATCCCATAATCATAAATTCTTTCCATCATCATAACTAACTGATCTGCAGGATGTAACAGGTCAAATTTCATATTCAAAACCTCGATTCTATAGTATTTTTATTAAAAATTAACTTAGTAATTTAATATCATTAAAATATTACCTACAATCATAATATTACCTACAACTACATAAATAATTAGTTGTTTTGCTTGATAATGTAATGTCATTTTACTCTTTCACTTGAAATAATTCAACTAATTTACCTAAAAAATTACATGTTTCGGGTATAAATTGTTTGTCATGAAACAATTTCACTTTAAAACAAGTCAAATAAATGTATAAACAAATAAACTAATAGAAGTAAATTAGCAGAACTGCTATAATTAAACTATTATAAATCAATTGCTATAACTAAACTGTTATAAGTATAGAAAATACTGAAAAGGTATTGCTTATTTGCGAGTTTGTCATAGATAAACAAACTCATAGGTAAATACAGAAGGAGAAAAATTGATATGGAAAGAAATTGCTTTGGAATAGCAAAAAGGGTAAACAATGTAAAAAAAATTATTTCAAAAAAACTAGTATGTATAATTGCGATTTTACTTATTTTTAGTATGATGTTTACAGTAAACACATTAGAATCTCAGGCTGCAGATGATAAGGATATTCCAAGCAGTTGGGCTGTTACTGAAATTGACAAGGCATTTGAATATGGACTTACAACATGGAGAATTTTGAGTAATTTCCGTGCAGATATAACTAGAGAGGAATTTTGCGAACTCGCAGTGAAACTTTATGAAGTTCTCGTAAAAGAGGAATCTACAGTTTATACATATAATCCTTTTGACGATACAGATAATAGCAAGGTTTTGAAAGCATATAATTTAGGAATTGTTAAAGGAGTTTCAAAAAAAAGGTTCAACCCTGAAAATCCAATTACTCGACAGGAAATTTGTGTAATGATATATAGGACGTTGAACTTAGCTTTACCCGAACTAAAGACTGATATTATATCTAGCTTAGACTTCTCTGACAAAAATTTAATTGCATCATGGGCTGTTGATGCAGTCGGGTTCTTAAATAATCAGGGAATTATGAAGGGGACAGGGAATAATAGAATAGAACCCCTTAAGAACACTACAAGGGAAGAAGCTATTGCTTTGGTTAAGCGTACATATGAAGAGTTTAGTGATGTTCCTAATGGTAATGAGCATTTTGATAAAAAAGAGGGAGAACATTCAAATGATGATACTAAAAGCAGAGCTATCAGTGAAGCTGAAGGAGCACCTAAAGATGAGTTTAAAGATGAACTAAAAAATGAACCCGAAAGCGAAGATGAATCCGAAGACAATGTCCAAACTTCTGTATCTCTATCTGTTGGGGACACGATTATTGTTATAGGTGAAAGTGAAAATAATGTTATAGGAAAACTGGGTGAACCCTCAAGAAAAGATTTAAGCAAATATGGCTTTGAATGGTATATATTCAATAATGATTATAGCCGGTATATTCAGATTGGAATAGCTGATGGGAAGGTTGTCAGCATGTATTCTAATGCAGAAAGTATAAAATTTAATGATAATATCGTGGCTAAAAGTAGTAGCATCGTAACTAATGGTAATAGTATTGAAACCGGTAGTAATGGTATTGATGATAGTGGTAATACTATTGCATCCAATAGTATTAGTTCAAGCAATAATAGTATTAATGTTGATGCTAATGCTAATATTATTGATGTTCATACTTCGAAACAGCAAATAAGGGATAATTATGGAGAGCCGTTGAGCTATATTGAAAAGGGAACGGCATATTTTCAAGTTAATGAAAGCCATGAATATGATACATATTTAATTCGAAACACTTATGTAACATTCTATTATGATATCTATGATGAATACAAAATTAGTTCGGTAATGGTTATTGAAAAGGAGACTGAAGAAGATTTAAAGGACTTTTATGGTATTCCTTCTCTTCGCTTGGTAGAAAGCTTCGAGAAGCAGATATTAGACCTGACAAACGCTACAAGAGTAAAAAAGGGAAAAGAACCTTTGGTATGGGACGAGAAAGGAGCAAAAACTGCCAAAAAGCATAGTAAGGATATGGTTGAAAGAAGTTTCTTTGACCATATAAATCTGGATGGGAAATCCCCTTTTGAAAGAATGTCTGAAGACGGAATCAGGTACAGAACAGCCGGTGAAAACCTGGCTTGTGGGAATACTAATGCTATAGATGCACATGAGGGATGGATGAATTCTTATGGACATAGACAGAATATTTTAGGACCTTTTGAAAGACTTGGTTCAGGAGTTTATTTAGGAGGAGAATATTATGTTTACTCAACAGTAATATTTTACACACCACAATTTGATTAAACCGGAGATGAATTGAATATGCGATGATGCGAGACATGGTATATGAAGCATATGGTGGCATATGATATAGAATAAGTGTAGAAGTGGAAAGAAGGTTTAAAGGTAAAGTAATAATAGTGGTAACTATAAAAGATTAAAAGAAGGGGGAATAAAGATGTTAGAAAAAGGGAAAAAGCCAAATCGACCAAACCATGTTCCAATGATCTTATTTGCTATGTTATTTTTATTTATTTCTCTTACAGGTTGTAGTTCATCTTCATCAAAAAAAGCAGATTCTGTGCCTATGGAAACAACATCAGGTTCTGCTGCTTTTTACAACAAATCAACCGCTACAACCACTGAAAGCAGAGGTTATCAAGACAGAGCTCCACAAATCGATGATGGAGTAAAAGAAACAAAAGAAAACATAAAGAAAGTTATTAAGAATGGTGAGATAGCTGTTGAAGTCAAGGATGTAGAGGCTGCATATCAAAAGATAATTGAAATTATTGAAAGTACAGGTGGAGAAGAATTCAACAAGAGTTTTAGTGTGTCCGGAGAATATAAAAGGATGGAGCTTGTCCTCAAAATACCACCGGAACAACTTGATCTGTTTGAGCAGAAACTCAAAGAATGCGTAGGAGATGGAAAAATTAAGAGATCTAATATTAGAAGTCAGGATATTACTTCTGAATATTATGATTATACCGCAAGGCTTGAAAGCTATCAGGCTAGCAGGGATCAACTTAGAGAATTGTTAAAAAAAGCTGAAACCGTTGAGGATACTCTTAGAATACATTCTGAATTAACTCGTCTTCAAGCAGAAATAGATAGTATGCAGGGACAGATTAAAATGTGGGATAAACTTATAGGTATGGCTACTATTACCTTATACATCGATGAAGAAGCCAATCCTATAAAAAAGACCACAACAGTTGGGTGGAGATTCAATTCGCCTTCAGAAATATGGATGACAATGAAAAATGGTTTTATTAGTGTTGTTAATTGGATATATAGTATGCTGGTATGGATATTAATTTTTATAGTAAGTATTTCTCCTATTCTTCTGGTAGTAGGCATTGTTTTATATATTATTTACTATAAGAGGAG